>JAZDOF010000601.1:0-8766 GCA_043799015.1 Pseudomonadota bacterium
TCACTTCCAGAGTCACTTTTCCAGGCAAGGTCCAACCCCCTAACCGTTTGTGGGCATGGAACCCATAATCCAGACGCCCCCGTTTCCAATTCGGACGCCTCTCTAGTTATATGTGTGGCGCTGAGAGAGTCACCCCTGATACAGGCTAAAATAGCGGTCCGGCATTTGTTTTGCAACCGAATTTTGGTCCTGGTCGGCGTTGAGTAAACCGGCTCCACGCCGGGGCCATTTGGGTGGCCTCGGTCCGATTCGAGGGCTCCAAATCGGAAAAATACACCCGCCGACCGACGAAGTCCTGAAAGCTTACGGTGCAATGAAGCGACTATCCACGCACCAAGCTATATATATCCACAGGTTCGTTAACGTTCTTGAATCGCATCGCCCCCCTTGCGTGAAGCCCCAGCCTACCGTTGATACTCGCGGCGGTCTTGGGACCCACCAATATGTCTCCCTCCTTGGCCGCGGATGCAATCCGGGCCGCAAGGTTGGTAACCGGGCCGGTTGCCGTAAACGTCATCCGGGTGCCGATGGTGCCCTGAAATCTGGTCATGCCCACCGAAGCGACCCCGGAGTTGATACCCATGTTGATTTCGATCCGTGGGAACCGGTCGGTCAATTCCTCGTTTATCAGCGTCGTTTTGGTTCTGATTTCAAGAGCGGCCTTGCAGGCGTTCATTGAAGACGTTTCAAGTTCCCCCTGAAAGATGACCATTAGGCCGTCCCCCGCGGTTTCGTTGATATCTCCGCCGTTAGCCAATACAACGTCCAGGAAGGCCGAGAAATACTTCTCAATTATGAAATTCACTTTTCCACGCGTATGGGTCTCGCTTATTCGCGTGTATCCGGCAATATCGAGGAACAGGACGGTGACATCCATGTCCCTCTTTTCCAGTTCCGGAGCATCCGGGTTCTTCTCCACGATTCTTTGAACCGTTTCGGGCACAAAGGGTCGAATATGTTTGAGCACGCTGTCTATGGTCAGCTTGTCCTGCGCCATCTTCCAATGCCCCCTGGCGTTTCTGATCACGTTGGTCGCCAATTCCGCAAGGTCCTGAAGAACCATCAGGTCTTCTTCATTAAGAGTTGAACCCGGGGCCGCGATGGCATCCAGGACAGCCAGCGGCTTTTCGTCGTAATAGATGGGGACGACTATTTCGGCCAATCCCTCCGGAACCGTGGCTCGGCCAAGATTGCCGGGCAGGAAACACATCACCGAAGAGCCCTTATTGAGCGCTTCAGTAACCGTCCCTCTGCCTCTCTTGCAGAGCTGACAGTTGATCCGCCTTTTCTCGACGGCACAGTGCAATGGACGGGTGTAATGCTCGGCCTCGGGGTCCATGACGAGCAAGCAAGCTTCCTTAAGCTTGGGAATACTATTCTTGGCTTCATCCCGGATGACTTCCAGTACGTCGCCGATATCCAAGGAGGCGGTGAGCTTCTTCGCCACCCTAAACACGTTCTCGAATCGGTGCTTATACATTATCCTGCCTGCCGTATGTCGGATAGTTTAGTTATTTCGGAATGATGTCGAGTTATTCTTTTTGCAGGTGTTCACCGCGACGGCTCGTTGAATCTGGAAAATCAAACCACAAAGTCACCAAGACACGAAGAAGATCTGGAAATGATTTACAAATGTCTATGCGATCAAAAATCGTGTCCGGCCGTCAGTTAAACAAGAAGTTTGATCCGATAATGCTTGAAGGCTGTTAGCTCTTGATTTCTTTGTGCCTTTGTGTCTTCGTGGTTCAGTCCTGATTGATCGTGGTGAACGCTAACGAATAAAGATTCCCAAGACCTACTTTCGCCCGTCCGTCTTGCCCTTATCCCGGCTCTGGGGTTCCGGGACGGCCTTCATTCGTTCCAGGGCCGCTTTGGCCGGTTCCATATCCGGCGCGATGAGAAGAGCGCGTTCGAAGTGCTTCCTGGCATCATCCGTATGTCCCATTGCCTGAAGTATTTTGCCGACCTCGGTGTGGTACAGGGCAAAGCGGAACTGACCATCCAGGAGTGGAACCAGCAATTGCAGGGCTTTGTCCAGCTCGCCCTTCTGAGCGTACACTCGGGCCAAGTCGGCCCTGGCACCTTCCACGTCGAGCGGGGTGATTCCCGCGACCCTTTTCAACAATTCCTCGGCCAACGAGAGTTTGGTTTCATCCAGGGAGTACAACCTGCCCAGCATGGCAACTCCGTGGGGGCTGGTGGGGTCCAGTCGGACCGCCTCCTTGAAGTGCTCCGTGCTTTTTTCCTTGTCCCGGTTGAGGAAATAGGCCATTCCCAGCCAATAATGGGCCGGAACCGAATTAGGGTCCTGTTTCACGCAATCCAGCAGCAAGCGCACGGCGCCGGCGAAGTCCTTGGTCGCCATTGCTTCGCGCCCGTGCCGGACGCAATCGAGTTGTTTTGTATCGGACGGCGCGGGTTGGGGGAGCGCCGGCGGTTCCCCGGTCGCTGCCGGCGCCGGCGGAATGAATGCCGTAAAGACCATCATTATGCTCGTTGCCATAGTTGCGGTCAACATTCCGGCCCTAATGCGAGAGGGGTTGATAAACGACCACGGGGAATTTGATCTTTTCATGGCGACCTTTCCAAAAACGGCTTTACCGGAGGCCGGCATATCACAAACAACACCCGTAGTCACTCGCTTCGACGATGCCGAGTCAGGTGAAGGGATTTCCCTTCTTTGGTCTTCCCGTATACAAGCAAGGCCGTTGGGATCCCGAGGTTAAAGAGACCGTCTCTTCAACCCATGGGAATAGTGAAGCGCCGTTAATTCCCAGACAACGTATCCGCCTCTTGACTTAACGCCTATCGCGGAAGAGCCTCGAAATTGGTGGACGTAAACACCGTGAAACGGTTAGGATAAAAGGTACGCGGTGACCGTCTCAATACATCACAAGCCGCTGAGAGGGATCACAAGATGTCATCACAAGCGAGAAAGGCCATAATAGCAACTTGGCCGATTTGTTGGCTCCCCGTGCTTTTCCTGCTCGTCTTTCCGGCAGTCCGACCGGCAATGGGTAATGAAGGCGTCGAAGCGCTCTTCAAGCGGGGCCTGGAATTACAGAAGGCCGACAGGATTGAGGAGGCGACGGCATTGTACGACAAATGCCTAAGCATTGATCCAAAATACCAAAAGGCCATCTTCGCTAAAGGCATCGCATTTATGACGCTGGCCGATTACGGGAAGGCCATCGACCAATTTGACGCGTTTCTTGTACAGTCTCCCGGAAATGTGAATGCGAGGTTGAAACGCGCATTCTGTCGTTTGAATATGGGTGACGTCGAGCAGGCCAAGGGTGAGTTCATAGGAATTTTGGGGGAGCGGCCCAATCTTGTTCCCGCGTTGATCGGGCAAGGATCAGCGGAGTACATGCTGGGCCAAAGATTCACGGGGGTCTACTTTCTCAAGAAAGCATTGGAGCTCCAGCCCGACAATAGGTCCCTGAAGGAAAAAATAGATCGGCTTGAGGAATACAACCTCGACCACCTCCAAGCAGAGGAAGCCGACAAGGAATGGCGGCTTGTAAACGCGCTGAACAATGCGTTTGCGGAGGCATCCCTGTCGCAGCAGCAACGTCAGGAGTCGGCATCCATCGCAAACCCGCGTGAGCGGTCTAGGACGCTGAACAGGCAGATGTTGCAGGCAGGCCTCTTCGATGAGGGTTACATGCCCTCGCCGATGCCCATACCTCCAGCTTTGCTGAAGCAGAGCAACCAGTAGACCGTTTCGGAATCACTCCGGCGTAATCGTTCACCGGGACGGGTCTTTGAATCAGGAAAACTTAGCCACAAAGTCACCAAGACACGAAGAAGAATTTGAAATAATTGGTAAACCCCTATTGGTTCACAAATCCTGTCCGCCGGTCAGTCAAAGTGCCGGCTCGGCCCGGAGGTACCTGAAGTTTAGCCTTTGATTTCTTTGTGTCTTAGTGGTGGTTCGTGCCTCATCCATCATGGTGAACGCTTATACTCCAGCGCTATCCCTCGGTCTTCAAATCGCTTTGTAGGGGCGACCGGCGGTCGCCCTTGAATCCTTACCTAGTTTTCCATGCCTTCATCCGAAGCTCCATGGGCCAGCAACAAGGAGATCAGGTCCTCGTTCCCAAGATGCCTCGCGACATGCAGGGGGGTCCTTCCGAACCTGTCTTTCATGTCGGGGTTCGCTCCCCAAAGAAGAAGGAGCTCGGCGGCCTCTTTGTTGGATTTCTCCGCCGCCCACATAAGAGCGGTTCGTCCTTCGCCGTCCACGGCATCCAGATCCGGGCCCACGGCAAGTATGTGCTTTACCGGCTCGGGCTTGCCGATGACAACGGCAAACATAAGTCCGGTCCGTCCGTTCTTGTCCCGGATGTCGGGATCGGCCCCTCTGTCCAATAGTATCTCCACAGCCTCGGGGTCCGAGTAAAGCGCCGCCCACATGAGGGCCGTCCGTCCGCCGGGATCCTTATCATTAATAAGCGCGCCGCTTCTGAGGAGGATCCTTATGACGTCCGTGAGGTTTTTGTAACAGGCCCATATCAGTGGAGTTCGACCCGACTTGTCCCTTGCGTTGACGTCGGCGCCGGCCTCGATCATGCGCCGCACCTCATCCATGCTTCCTTCCATGCAAGCATCAATGAAATCCTGTGCGTCCGGCTCGTCTGTGCCGATCATTTCCGAAGCTACGTTCCCCGGGGATTCGGATTCCTCCAAGTATATCTCGATCGTCGACTCTTCCAACGGAGTGTCCGAACCCGGCCGCCGGCCCGACGAGTTGGCCATGGCCGTGAGAAGCAGGTTCATGACGTCCGGATGGCCTTTCTGGGCCGCCCACTGTATGGCCGTCTGGCCGGCTCGGTCTTCCAGATTGACGAGGGCGCCTCTCTCCAACAGCAGATTGACGATTTCCGTATGCCCCTTGTATGACGCTCGCATTAACGGCGTAAGACCGTACGTGGTGGCTCCGTTGATGTCCGCACCCTGATCCAAGAGCGTTTGCACGATTTCTTCGACGCCCGAGGAGCAAGCCTTCATTAGGGCCGTCTTTCCGTCTTTGTCGCGGAGTTCAATGTCCGCGCCGCGCTCGAGCAGGAGCCTCAAAACGTCCACATGTCCTTTGAACGCAGCCCTCATCAGCGCGGTCAGGCCGTATTGATTCGACATGTTGACGTCCGCACCGCCGTCAAGGATTCTTGTTACCAGATCGAGCGCCCCTTCGGCCGCGGCATCTACGAGACGGGCCTGCTCATACTTTTCCGCGGCCTCGACGAGCATGCCGGCCCGGTCGAGGGTCAGGTCGAGGGTTTCAGTTCGCCGGTCTCCGGTAGTGTCAAGAAAATCATTAATGTTCCTAGTGGCCTCAGACGTTAAGTTGGCCCCGCGCTCGAGCAGTAATTCTATCATTTCTTCGTGGGATTCCTGAGATGCCCACACCAGGGGGTTCATGCCGGCCTTGTCTTCAGCTTCGATATCCGCTCCTCGATCGAGAAGCAGCGCGGCGACACGAGTCCGGCCGGCCCGGGCCGCCCACATGAGCGCGGTCCTACCCGCTTTGTCCCTCTGGTCCACTTGCGCGCCCTTGTCCAGCAAGAGCTTCACGATCAAGTGGTGGCCCTTATCCGCGCATATCATCAGCGGGGTCCAGCCGGCTCGGTCGGCGGCGTTTACGTCCGCGCCTTTGTCCAGCAAGAGAGCGACGGCTTCTTTGTGCCCTTTGTGGGCGCATTTCATCAAGGGGGTGCGTCCCGCCTCGTCTCCCTCGTTCGGGTCCCCATTGAATTTGAGAAACAGGTTCATCATCCCGATGTGACCGTCGTTCGCGGCCTTCATCAGGGGTGTTTGGCCGGTCCCGTCCCGCATACTCACCTTGGCGCCCTTGTTGAGCAACCGCGCAACGACCAGGCTGTGCCCCGCGGCCATTGCCAGGGCCAAGGCGGCATCGCCGTTATTGTTCGCCGCGTCCACGTTGGCCCGCGCGTCCAGGAGCATTTCGACCATCTCGATCCTGCCCTGCTGCGCGACACGCATGAGAGGCGTGAAGCCTTCGTTATCCGTATCGTTAGGGTTACCGCCTTTGCTCAGGAGCAGTCTTGCCAGTGAGTCGTTGCCCGACGAACAAACAGCCATAAGGGCTGAAACGCCTTTTGCGTCCTTGGCATTCAAGTTTGCGCGGGCAGCGATCAGCAGCGGAAGCAAGGTCCTGTTTCCCGAGTGGGCCGCCATGAGGAGGGGAGTCCTCCCGGCCTCGTCCACGGCATCTACCGGGGCGCCTTTAGCCAACAACTGCTTCACCGCGTCGACGGAATTCTTCTGCACGGCTTCAATGAGAAGTTTGCCCTTATCTCTGGAGAACAGAGCCGCCATATACCCTCCATTTCCAATGATTATGACTTGAATACACGGGAATGATATCCGGTGCCGTATCTGTGGATGGGGTCGGGCTTCCCGTCACCTCGGGACCCCGACGGCAAGCGACATGTCCACGCCCGTAAGATCGGCATCCGAGAGATCGGCGTCGGTGAGTATGGTCTGAAACAGCGTGGCCATGGAAAGATCGGCACGGGTCAGGTTTGCCTTTGTGAAATTGCACTCCGATAGGTCCGCCCGGTTCAGGCCCGCATCCACGGCGTAAACCATAACCAAGTTTGACTCGGAAAGGTTCGAACGGGAAAAATCCGCACCGCTCAGGTTCGCGCCTCTGAACTCGGCGGAAACGACATCCGCCCTGTCCATCAATGCCCGGCTAAGGTCCGCGCCCACCATTATGGCTCCGGACAGGTCGGCTCGACTCAATCGTACGCCGGACAGGTCCGATCCGGCCAAGTAAGCTCCGCTCAAGTCCGCACCGCTCAGATCTACGCCCGCCCTTATCGCGGATTCGACCGCACTTTTCAAGGAGGGAGCTTCCTCGACAAAAAGGACCTCATCCGAAGATCTCTTCTTGATTCGGAAAATCACCGGGGCCGTTTCACCTTTGCCCTTAATTTCCAGTTCAGGGGTAGAGTCTTCGGGAACGAAGCATAGGGCCAGTTCGTCCAATTCCTCGTCCGAAACCGAATACCTGCGTTTTATATCGTCACGGTCCATACCCGCTATGAGGGATTCGACCACATCAAGCGAAGTGAATCCATCGGCCGATGACCCCTCATCGTCGTCGGCCGAAGCCGCGGACCCGGAAGCCGTGGACCTTCCGGTCTCCAAGAACCGTCCATCCAACCGTCCCTGTTGAACCAGCTTTCGGAAAAGGCTTTGCAGTCCTCGTGAAGAAAGGTTGAATCTCCTCATTATCGCTGCATCGTCAAGCCCGGACCGGACGGCGTTTACGGCCTCCATGACGTCAATCCTGATTCTGGGTTTTTCGGCCGGAGGAGGTAAGAGTTCACCGTCTTCGATTCTGAACATAACGGAATCGGCAAGCAGACCGTAGCGCTTCTGCAATTCCTTCCGAGTGATCAACCCCCCTTGAATAAGCTTGTCAAAAAGGCTCTGAACACCCGTGGCCGAAAGTCGGAACCGCTGCATCAGCTCTATATCCGTCAAGCCGGACCTGATCGCGTGTAACGCGTCCGAAGCGTTTACCGTAAAGGCCGCATCGGACGAAGACAGAATCCAGGCGGACCGACTGATCCTTTCGTTCAAATGGGTCACCCGCGCCCAGTCGGTGCTTCGTACTTCATCACTGCCGAGAAGGTCGAGCGCCTCTCTCAACTTTCTTATGGATCGCGCGTCCGCCCCCTCCTGCCGAAGCCGGCGAATACGCGCGGCTATTGCGTTCTTGAGTATGTTTCGTCTCTTGGTGAGAGCTTCACGGGTCATTCGCGCGTTGTTCATAGTACCGCCTCATACGTTCCGGCGGCCGGTCCCGGTGCTCGGGCATGCGGAATTCAAGCGCATCGGGCCGGATATCGCCATCATGGATTATACCCTCACTCGTCCCTTTCATAAACAAATTTGAGAAGTGTTCGACGGTACCGGTCCGTTGCCTCGGTAAATCAAACCACAAAGTCACGAAGACACGAAGAAAACAAAGGATGATTCATTGTTGGGTTCGGGATTGAGCGGAGGTTGTCAATCGGCTATCCTCGGCGATTGAAGGCCCATTTCAGAATTGTGGCGACAAGGTAGGATACTCCGGCGATGATGATGGTGGTGGCCCCCGCGGGATAGTCGGGTCCGTAGCTCACGAACAAACCGGTTGTGGTGAACACCCCGCACAAGACTGCGGAAACGGCCATGATTCGCCACATGGAGGTTGATAATAACCCGGCAATTCCAACAGGAAGGGTCAACAGCGCGATGACCATCACTATCCCTACTACGGTGGCGAGGACGACCACGGTAAGGGCCGCCAGACTCAGCAAAAGGAGATAAACAGCCTCGACGTTGACGCCCCTGAGGCGAGCAAACTCGTGATCAAAGCACACCGCAAGGAATTGGTTGTAGAACAGAATCCCCAACGCCGCGACCACCGCGGCCAGCCCGGCCAGAAGCTGCAAGTCCTCGCCGGATACCATAAGGATATTGCCGAAGAGATAGCTCATAAGGTCTTCGTTGTAGCCGGGGGTCCTGGATATGAAGATTATGCCCACCGCCATTCCGACGGCCCAAAGGGCACTGATGACGGTGTCTTCCCGTTCCTTAGCCCAAAGGCTGACCAGGCCGATGATTACCGCGGCCGCTATCGCCGACAAAAGGGCGCCGTGGATCGGTAGGACCCCCTCCCAATGATACGCCTTCTGAAGATACAAAGCGGCCCCCATGCCGCCCAGAACGGTGTGCGCAATGCCG
>JAZDOF010000617.1:0-4404 GCA_043799015.1 Pseudomonadota bacterium
TCTCCCCGTATCTGTTGAGGGTTTCTCCCCGCCAAGTTACGAAATCCGCTTGGATACCCCCGGTCTCCCATATTTCCACCGCCTGCCGTATGTTATCCACCACGAAACTCCTGCCCAATAGAAACTCGGCCAGTCGCCGGCACCGATCCGGATAACGGACCGCCTCCATCAGGCGGATCACGCCCTCGGGCGGCTCTTCCATTAGGTTCCCCTCGTCGGAACACCTGGGATTGAGAGGGATGAAGACCGACCTGCCGGCCGACGCGGCGTCGAGACGTCGTACGGCCTCTACTCCGTCCGACGTGGACGCGACCACCAAATGGCCCAAACGGTCCCCCAAAATCGACAGCAAGGGCTTCTGAAATTCGGGGTCAACATCCAAGAGCTCCGCAAGGGGCCCGATCAAGGACGGCTTCAGTTCCTCGTCCTGCATCAAGAAGCGGACCCCGTCCTCATAGGAGCCGTACGTCCGGTGCATCTCCTCCAAGGATCCGTGTGTAGCACCTACCGCAGCCAATTCTTTTTCCTTTTCCGTCAGACCGGCCCGGGCCTCCCCCACGGCCTTACGGAGTCGAGAACGTTCAATGATCAAATCTCCCCGCCGATCGGTCTCAGACTCCCGTAGCGCCTCCGTCGCCTCCGTTTCGGCGCTAAGCTCACGCCTGCGTTTCAAGAGAAGCTCTTTTTGTTCTCGGAGCTCTCGGGTTTCAAGGTTCATGCGGTCAAACTCGGTCTCTATCTCGGACAGACGCTTCGAGTGGCCGGCGAGCCGGTTCCGCAATTCCGATGCTTCTTGCAGCGTACGGAAAAGCTCGTCTTTGGACCGATCCACCTTGTTCCTCAGCTCCGCAAGCAGTCGATCGCGGCTCTCCGCGTCCGACCGTCCCTCGTACAGGTCGGCTCCGGCGGCGTCCAATTCGGCGGCTACAGCGCTTCTTTGTTCCCCTAAGTCACTGATGGAAGTCCGGATTTGTTCGACGGCCTCCTCTCCCGCGACCGTTTCGCCCGCCAATCGCGCACAATTCCCTCGTATCCCGGCTAGTTCGGAGGATTCTTTTTCAATCGTCCCTCTCACGGCGGTGAGTTCCAACTCGGCCTTGTGTCGTTCCTCGATGAGGCCGGTGAGAGCCCTTTCCGCATTTAGGGCGGGGAGCCTCGATTCCTCGAGCTTGGCCCCGATGCACGCCAGCTGGGCCTCATGTTCAGCCGCTGCTGCTCGTCTCCCGTTCAGATCGTCGTTGAGTTCGGATAATCGGTCCTGCAATCGGGCGCACTTGCCGGCATGAAGTGCCATATCCCCTTCCCTCAAACGATTACTTAGTTCCCGGAAAAGCTCCGCCTGCTCGGCCTGCTTTCTTAATGACGCGCATCGGCGCTCCGCTTCTGCGGTCATATCGGATATGCGAGTAAGGTCCAGCCGCGTTTGTTCAAGTCTCTTCAGAGCGGCCTCTCGACGGACCTTGTACTTGCTGATCCCCGCCGCTTCTTCGATGAGAACGCGCCTATCCCCCGGCTTGGAGGCCACTACCATATCTACGCGGCCTTGTTCGATGATGGCGTAGGAGTTCTTCCCGACCCCGGTGTCCAAGAAGAACTCGACCACATCGGAAAGACGGCATGGTATGTTGTTGATTTCGTAGTGGGATTGACCGTCTCGGAAGAGCCGCCTGGCCACCATGATTTCTTCGTAGTCCTCCATGGAAGGCGGCCAAATCCCACCGGAACGGGTCAGGACGAGCCTGACCTCCGCCAATCCCACCGGTTTTCTCGTAGCCGAGCCCGAGAATATGACGTCTTCCATTTTGGAGCTTCTGAGCGATCGTACTCGCTGCTCCCCCATAACCCAGCGGATGGACTCGAAAATGTTGCTTTTGCCGCAGCCGTTGGGTCCCACGACGGCTGTAATACCGGGCTTGAGTTCAAGGACCGTCTTATCCGGGAAACTCTTGAACCCTTTTATTTCCAGTCGTTTTATGCGCATCTACCGGCACGGCCTACGGTCATGTGCCCAAAGGGGCCTGCCAAGCTTTCTTGAGCACGGGCCACGGAGCGTCCACAACATTGCATCCGCCCAGCCCGACAACCGTGATGTCTTCTCCGGCGCTCACTCGGCCGATCATTCCCATGGGAAAACCCGCCATGAATGCCGTGAAAGCGGATTCATGCCTAGGGTTTATGCTGACCAGGAAGCGGCTCTGGCTTTCCGAGAACAACGCCTCGTCATCCCGGGCGACTGCGTCGACGGGTAGGTCACGTAGGTCCACTTCGGCGCCCAATCCCCCTGCGAACGCGCTTTCAGCCAGAGCCGTGCCCAAGCCGCCATCCGACAAATCGTGACAAGATGCGACCAACCCTTGTTGCATGGCTTTGTGCACCATGCGGTACATTTCGATTGAAGCTTGAGGGTCTCGGACCTCCGGGACGGCATTGCCGATGAAGCCCATCGAAGCGTAATACTCCGATCCGCCGAGCTCCGGTCGCGTTAGGCCGAGCACGAAAATCGCATCACCGGGTTTCTTGAAATCGGGCGTGACGGCAAGACGGACGTCGGGGACCGTACCAACGGCGGTGAAGAGCACGGTAGGGGGAATGGATATCTTTGTGTTGCCTATGTGGTAATCGTTCTTCATGCTGTCCTTGCCGGAGATGCAAGGTATTCGGTATACGGTCGATATATCGAAAAGGGCTTCGTTGGCCCTAACGAGGGCGGCAAGCTTCTCCTCTCCGTCGGGTGTCTTTTCCGATCGCACCGGGTCGCACCAGCAGAAGTTATCGAGGCCCGCCATGCCGTCCGGATCGGCTCCCACCGCGACGATATTGCGAACCGCCTCATCGATGCAGGCCGCCATCATCCAATAGGTGTCGATATCGGAATAACGGGGGACTATCCCGTTGCCCACGGCCACTCCTCGGAAGCGGTCCAACAGCGGCCGAACCACGGCCGCGTCGGCAGGGCCATCGTTGTCTTTGCCCACGAGCGGCTTGACCACGGATCCGGCCTGGACCTCGTGATCGTACTGGCGAATGAGCCGCTCCTTGGAGCACACGTTCCACCGCCCGAGCAGTTCGATGAGCTTGGGGGTAAGGTCTTCGGGGCAAGGCAAGTTCGGCACGGGATGATTCGGCTTGTGCCTACGGGCCGTGAGTCGCATCCTCGGCAGCCCGTCGTGGAGAAAGTCCAAGGGCAGCACCATGGCCGGCCGGTCGTTCCACATAGCCGTGAATAACCCATCGGACGTGTATTCGCCTAGGTCGACGGCTTCCACATCCATTGCCTCGGCGAGCTCCATAAACTCTTGGAGTTTATCGGGCGGCACGGCAAGAGTCATACGTTCTTGAGCCTCAGAAACCAGAATTTCCCATGGCTGGAGCCCGGCGTACTTTAGAGGCGCTCGGTCGAGGCTGATCCTCGCGCCTCCGGATTCACGGGCCGTTTCTCCGATGGATGATGACAACCCACCGGCCCCGTTGTCGGTTATGGAATTGTAAAGCCCCCGATCGCGAGCAACAAGAAGGCAATCGGTCATCCGTTTCTGAGTGATGGGGTCTCCGATCTGAACAGCGCTCACGGGCGAGCCTTCGTGCAGCTCTTCGGAGGAAAAGGTGGCGCCGTGGATACCGTCCTTCCCGATACGGCCGCCGGTCATAACGATCCGGTCCCCTGGGCGCGCGGATTTCTCGTGGCCCGGTCGGCCGTTGACCTCGGCGGGCATTAGACCGCCGGTGCCGCAGTACACCAAGGGCTTTCCCAAGTACCGGTCATCGAATACGACGGCCCCGTTAACCGTGGGAATGCCGCTTTTGTTCCCTCCATGCTCGACCCCTTCCCGCACCCCTTCAAAAACACGTGCGGGGTGAAGTAGACGGGGCGGGAGAGGCCCCTTATGGTCGGGCGGGGCAAAACAGAACACATCGGTATTGAAAATGAGCCGAGCGCCTAGTCCGGTGCCGAAAGGGTCCCTGTTCACGCCCACGATCCCGGTGAGCGCGCCGCCGTATGGGTCAAGCGCGGAGGGGGAGTTGTGTGTTTCCACCTTCATCACCAAATGCCATCCGTCATCGAAACGTACGACGCCTGCATTGTCGTTGAAGACGGATACGCAGAAATCCTTTTCTCCCAAGTCACTACGGATCTTTTCGGTCGCGGCCTGCACGTAGGTCCTAAAAAGACTGTCGATGACCCGAGATGAACCGCTATCGTGATACTCGATTATTGCATTGAAAATCTTGTGCTTGCAGTGCTCCGACCAGGTCTGTGCCAAACATTCCAGTTCGCAATCCGTGATCTCGCGCCCTAGCCCCACGCTTCCACGCAATTCAAGAAATTCGGGATTGCCGTAGTAGTCACGGATTGCCCGCATCTCTTCCAAATTTAGAGCGAGAGTCCCTTGTCGACTGATTTGA
>JAZDOF010000625.1:0-5750 GCA_043799015.1 Pseudomonadota bacterium
CAAGCTTTACACATGATTTACTATAGCATGGAATTCGAGGCAGGATAAGAATCGGCGCGACCGTCCGTCGAACCCTTAGAATCAAACGACGAAACGATCAAGACACAAAAGGAGTAATCGTTCACCACGACGGATGAAGAATGAACCACGAAGTCACGAAGGCACAAAGGAATCAAAGGCTAATAATCTTCAGGTACCTCCGACCCAAGCCGGCACTTTGATTCACGGGTGTACATTCCTTGTGAACCAACAGGCTTTTATGGATCATTTCAACCTCTTCTTCGTGTCTTGGTGACTTTGTGGTTCTATTTTCCGGGTTCGAAGAGCCGTCCTGCTGAACGGCTACGATTTGTAACCAAGGACGAAGAGTGATGTCCATACTGAAAGAAGCAACAGGGTCCCATTGATATCGGAGCGTCGGGCGTCCCCCAATGAACGAATACTGTACAAGTATCGAACCGCCTAAAGCCCCATGGCCGCCCGCAACTCCTTGTCGATCGACTCATCGAGGGCCTTTGCCACGCCGAGCAACGTTGCATCCACAGGAATGACCCGCTTTCGTTCCGCCTCGAATTCGGCGAGAGCGGCCTTGTGCTCATCCATCAGAGTGCGAACCACGACTTCTTCCCATGGATCGGACGATGCCCTGTTTTTTTGATCGAGGCGAACGATGCGACGATGCAAACCCAAGTCGGGGCGATGGGATGCCGTAATGTTGGTTGTGGTTGCCAGGGAGGACCGGTCGTCGAAATAACTGACCAGTTCCACAGCGGGGAACGTATTCAATGGAGCAAGGATCGCGGCATATGCTCTCTCGTCGGCCGCCGCGAACATGCGGACCACGATGCTGTTGTACTCGTTGCACACCAAGTCCCCCAAGTGCTTGAAGCCCGCGGCCGAGAGCCGGTCGGTAATTGATCCAACCAATTCCGCCACCTGCAAGGGTGTCTTGTCCATATCCACCTGGAAGAAGATCCGTTCACCTCTCTCCCAAATAATATCCCCAACGGACTCGTGGTCTACGTCGATGCCATCCATGAAGTCAAACTCGTCCCAATTTCCGTCACCCTCATCCTCATCGTCCGAGCCTTCGGCCGATTCGTCATCCTCGTCGTCGTTTTCATCATCGTCGGGCTCGATCCTTGAAGCCTCCGCTTCCGCCGCGGCAATCCAAGCCGGACATGATCGGAACAAATCGTCATCCGCCGCCGCATCGCCATCCAAAACGTAATGACGTATCGCCCGGCCTCCAACATCAATGGCGACCCGCGTGCCGGACGGCATGTCGGCAAGCACTCGCACGAAGAGACTCGCGTTGATATCCGAGTAAGAGAACCCCCATACGTGGGGGCCGTCAATCCACGCGTGGCCGTAGCTCTCCAACAATCCGCCGCATTTGAGGTCCTCAAGCAAGCTTTGTAGATATGCTTCATCAGGTTCGGACAATGTAATGCGTACGGTCAGAGCTTCTTGTCGTCCTGATCCGTGTTTTCCGGTCTTGTACCTGATAGTCCCGGGAAAATCCTTTAGTATCTCCTTGAACGTGCCGATGCGTACCGGTTCCTGTAATTTGGCCATGATTTCGACAGACTTGGCGCACTGGGCAGTCGGGTCGGGCTTTTCGCCCGCGTATGCTCCTTCGGTCCATTCACCGGGTTCAAGAAGATCCGGGAGGTTGAACGCGTCGAAAACTCCTTTGGGATCCAGGTCCCGGCAGGCCCGGGCAAGTCTGTCGGTATTGAAGTCGGCGAATACGGCAAGCCCTTCCGAGGAGGGGGATCCGTCGAGATACCGGGTGATGCGGAAGCTGCCGTCCGCCTCCGCCCTGAGCAGCATGCCGTCCGCCTTGTTCGTCGCGTACCAGGTTTCCAATTCGGCAGACGGATCTTCGGACACTACGCCTGGTATGTCCACAAAAGCATCGGCGCCCCAACCTTCTTTGGCGCCGGTCGGCGCCTCTTCCCATTCGCTTTCCATTCCGAACGCTCGGCGGAAATCCGCCGACAGCTTCTCCGGGTACACGGCCAGCCAAAACCCGGCCTTGGCCGCATGCTCCGCAAGGCAATGGAAAGGTTCTACGAAAGCATGACCGTTGGCCCCTTCCGCCTCCATGCCGGCATAGGCCAGAAAGATGGGGTCTCTTCTCAATTCGACGGGATAGTAACACAATAGACGCCCTAAAGAGGCGCTCGATCCGAAGCCCTTTTCGTCAACTCCCACCGTGAGGTGCTCGACGGCCGATTCACAATCCGTAATGTCCCAATAGAACCGCGCGGCTCGAAGACGTTCCTTCCCAATCCCCGTATCAGGTTCTCCTATTACCTCGGCCAAATCATATGCCGCCCCATGAACATGGCGAGCGGTTCCGCCCGGCCATTCCTGAACCTCGGCCGCCAAACGCGATTCAGGATCGAGGATCAACGCATTGATTCGGTCCAAGAGCGCCCGTTCCGGAGTCTCTCCACCAAGGAGGGCCGGAGCCGCCTTCTCGAAGTCTTCCCACAATGCGTTCTTGTTCGGGTTGGATAGTTCCGGGGCACCTTCGACTCCGAAAGCCGAAAACCAACGATTCACGGAGATTTCGTCAGCCCGAAACTGGAGCCTCAGTGCGTCTGAATCAGGTTGAAACGAACTTGGGTCAAACCATTTCAAGAAGCCGTCGATCAGCTTCGGGTCTCGTTCTCTACCGCATGCCCGTGATAGACGAAGACTCATTTCCTTGGATACGCCAGCGTTGGCGGTCGAAAGGTGGAACGCGTGTATGGCGTGGCCATAAGTCCAAACGGCCAAGTATTCACCCGGATAGGCTTCGGCCAGTTGGATCATTCCCTCGAGCGAATCGCCCGGGTACTCTCCCAACTTGAAATCATCGATCGAGCTTCGATGGGATACGTATCCCGCGCTCACTCCCCGCGGCAGTCCGGAAACGGACTTGTATCCCCCCTGGTAGTGGATGATGTTGCCGACCTTTTTCTCCCAACGTAGGAACTCTTTTCTTTGTTTCTTATCACCCCCTTGGGCTACGGGGTCCGCGGGAGCAAGTAGGAAAATCGATGTCGCCATTAAACACCTCCTGTTTGCGATCCTACGGCTCGGTCATGCCGCGTACCGTGGATTCCGGCCGACTAGGCGGCGGACGCAATGGTTGAATCGGGGCCCATGGGGCCGATTCATGAATCACCGGAGCCCCCTGACCTTATTCCGGTCACCGAAAACAGCGTTACGGGAGAGTCGATGCCTTTCAGCTCAGCTTCTCGGGATGCGTTGACCTCAACGTATTGAACCAGAGGATCGTGCACGGAGGACGTGACGAGCACTTCTCCGCCGGCAGCCTGGGCCGTGACCCTGAATGCGATGTTGATGGCGCTGCCCACCGCACCGTATTTCCGCCGTTTTTCCGAACCGATGTTACCTACCACCAACTCCCCGCAATTGATGCCGATACCCATGGCAAGCTCGGGCAGTTCCGCTTGTCGGTTTTCCGCGTTGACTTCCGGCATGGCCTGTTGCATATCCAGTGCGCAGGCGACCGCCCGAAGCCGATGGTCCGGAAGCATCGTGGGCGCACCAAAGAAAACGAGAATGCCGTCACCGGTGAATTCGTCTATGGTCCCGCCGTGGGTGAGGATGATCTCGATCATGTGTTCGAGATATCGATTTATGACTTCCACAACCCTTCGAGGCCCCAAAGATTCGGTCATGGCGGTGAATCCACGCAGGTCGCTGCAGAGTATGGTGATTTGCCTCATCTCACCGCCCAAATCAAGACCGGATGGGGATTCCAGTATCTCCTGAACGACATCAGCGCTTAGATAGCTCCCAAAAGTGCTCCGTATGAAGTCCCGCTCTCTCAGCCCTTCCACCATGCGATTGAAGCCTGCGCCCATAACCCCGATCTCATCGTTGGAAACGACCGGGACGCGAGCCGTAAGGTCTCCTCGGCCCACACGTTCCATGGCCAGGCCGAGTTCGCACAGCGGTCCCGAGATGCTCCTGGCCAGGAACAGGGACAACCCCAGGGCCACCACAACGGCCCAAGCCAGGAGGAAGCCTATGACGCCGGGCGCATCGGCAAGGAAGCCGTCGACGGATTGCACCCCGGCCCTCACTTCGCACATACGGCTGATGGTCACATAGCCTATGGTGCCGACCGGAAGGGTGCCTATGATAAGAGAAACCACCAGCATCTTTGCAAGGACCGTTATACCCATTGAAAGCGGGGCCGAATCGAGAAGATCCAAGGGAAGAAGTCGCCGCACCAGATTCCGGAGTAAACGTTCCAACGAAAAGAAAACAAAGAGCAGCGTAACGGGCGCCCCAACACACATTATTCCCAAGAAAACCCTTGGTCCCGTGTCCCATCGGCCTACGGATTGCGGCGCCAGGGCAGGCAGGAAGGAGAAGATCGTCGCCGCGGTCAACCATCCGATTGAGGCGTTCCCGGCTATTCGAAGGGGGCAATTCATCAACCTTCCGACCAGCCTATTCGCCTGTTCCCTCGACGGGTCGGCGGGGAACCGCTTCAACTCATCGACCAAGGGCAACAACAATCGGGTGGATAGGTAGCTGACCGGTAAGGCCGACACCGCAAAGACGACGACAAAGACGGCCCACTTGACTCCGCCGGAGAAAGGTATCATCACCCTACCCAAACCGGCATCCACGAACGCGAAGTAGAAAAAGGTGACGGCCGCGCCCAGTGCGTTTCCCAGCACGGCCATACCCGCAATAAGCATACGAAGATTTGGATAGGGAGACATTCAAGTCATATACCCCACTAATAACGTGCAAGCAAGCGCCGGACTTGACTTCGCAGAACCCTAGCAAACGGAGGAGATCTGTGGCATAATCCGGCTCTCTTGTTCCCGTAGAATCGCTACAAACCGAGATAAACGCAGACCGACGGGATTGATGCCATGGCTGTCGAAAGGAGTTTAGCAAGTGTCTGAACGACCGGCACTCTCAGCCAACATAACAATTATTGGCCGCTTCAATCCGGCTATCCTACGGCACAGTTTTCTTTTAGGGGTCTGCCGCATTGATCTTGGTGAACCAAAACGCACATCCCCGGAACATGTGCCGGTTGTTTCGGAGATCGAATACCGGAGTGCCCGATGGTTCATGGATTATGAACGCCTTATTGTCGAGGCGAAAGGTCTGGATTCCTTCTCCGAATTTGGTGGGCCGGAATGGGTGGCAAGATACATGACAGTGCTCGAACATACACCGGTGAACGCGGCCGGGATGAATTGTCATTCAGTCCTGCGACTCAAAGACAAGCGAGAGGCTGTAGAGAGGCTCGGGGATATTGAAACCGTATCATCGATCATGAACGCCATTTCTCCGTTTGTGCCGGTCGAGACCACTCAGAGGTATGCGCAGATAACCGGGTAGCGGCAATTGACGGAGCTTGCCGTACGTTACCCTGATAAGCACGGCGATATGCCTCTGCAGCACTTACTGATTATTTCGGTCGGGGATGAGTCTGACGCAATAAGGCTGAATTTCAACATAGAGACCAAGGATCTTGTCCCGCTGAACGAGAAGCTCGGTCGTTTCCTGAGTTGTTGTCGCGAGCGTTCGGAATTCGGTGAGTTACTAGCCCGCCGATTAACCGGGGAGGAAGAGCAGTGACATACCCCTCGTGCTGGAGCGCCACGTATGATAGTCATCAATGGAACCCGGAAAGGCTTGAGGAGCAAGAGGGATTCCCCAGTAGTTGGTCTTTTTACTGCCGGATTGCCTACCAG
>JAZDOF010000634.1:0-2586 GCA_043799015.1 Pseudomonadota bacterium
ATAAATCTCGAAGGCGATCGGGAGACAGAACTTGCCCGCTCATGATCCTCACCTGTTCTCTTGGTTTTTCCGCGCTGCGTCGAACAGACGGAAGCTCAACTCGTAAAGACCGTTCCTTTGGGCCTCCTGAATACGTCCCCAAGACAACGGTACCCCACGGCCCTTCATGGCGTCAAGAATCTTCACGGTGCCGAGGTAGACATAAAGGTACGAGGGGCTGTACCGTTCTCGGCATGGCGTTGCTCATAGGTTGGTTCCTCGGAAGCGGCCGGAACGTGCAGCATCAAAGTTGGTAGTGGTGCCTGAGTTGGGCTATCAGGAGAGATTCCGATTCAATTTTGTAGACAATCCTGTGCTCGTCATTAATGCGTCGGGACCAGTAGCCCGAGAGACCATGCTTCAACGGTTCAGGCTTTCCGGTTCCTTCAAAGGGGGACCGTTGGATTTCCTTGATAAGCTTATTGATTCGTTCAAGGACCTTACGGTCGGTGCGCTGCCAATGTAGGTAATCCTCCCACGCATGTTCGGAGAAGATGAGTTTCATGCGTCAAGCTTACGTTCGACGCCCCCGCCGGATTCAAGTTCCCCGATTGACTCAATGAGCCTCCGCGCATTTGCCGGACTTCTCAAGAGGTACGCCGTCTCTTCGATAGCTTGGTAGTCTTCAAGGGAGATCATTACCACCGAACGCCGGTTCTTGCGTGTAATGATAAGGGGTGAATGATCGTCGCAGACCTTGTCCATCATCTTGGCAAGATTGCTTCGGGCCTGTGAGTAAGTCAGAGCGTCCATTTTCGGTCCTCGTATCGAATCGGAAACGTACTGTTTATTGTACAACAGCCTTGACTTCTCGGCAAGATGTTCCGCCGACGATGCGGCATTCGCCAAAGCCGAAAAATACTCCCCGATTAGCTGAGGATCATATTTGCTCTCCTTGAATTCCAACCATTCCGTTTCTGTCGGTTCGTTTCGGAGGCGATCCACAAGGGCTATCAGATCGGCGTTGTTCATCGGTTGGTTCCTTGGAGCGAGCCGCCTCGTGTCTTCCAATCGAGCTTCCGTGGTCACAGCCCCGAGCATTCTTGGCCTGCGGTTTGGTGCTTCCGGCGGCTCTTGCGGGGCTGCTTATGCCGAAACGGCGATTTTCTCCGTTTGCCTATCCAAGGACCGAATCACCTCCTGAATCGCTTCCACTTCGGGCTCGTCGAAGTACACCTCGCCGCATTGGGCGCAGACCCAAGCCGGGATCCGATCAAGGGTGAGGTGATAGTCCTTCCGATCAATATGGAAGGGTGCTTTGCCTCTTTCCATTTGGCCCTAAGAAATGCCACCTGCGTTACAGCGGGGATGGTCACTCGGTACGCGGGACGCCTATTCGGTACACCGCCCCATTTACCGGTGTTGTCGAAGAGGATTGGGACGCTTCAAGATGATTATCCTCGATACTCCTTTGGGTATGGTGGGTCCACAGGGATGAACTCCTCACCGACCATCAAGTTGAGATCATTTGTCGGCCGATCAAGCCGGGAAGGCGCCTAATCTACTCCGGATCGTGTGTTTGCAGCGCCCTGCCGTGTTCGACGTCGCCGATCATGGTCTTGACGGTCGCGATTAATGCCGGAATATGGTTTGCGCAGATGTCGAACAATTGCTCCGCGTCCACTCGGAAATAACCGTGAGTAAGTACGTCCCGCATCCCCGTCAAGCCCCGCCATTTGACTTCCGGGTACCGCTTGAGCAGCAGGCCCTCGGTCTTGCGGTCAATATTCTTGAACTCTTCTCCCACGGCTATCAGGATCATGCAGATAGCGTCCATGCGGTCGACGCCGGCGTCGCTCCCATGGAAGTCCGCCGGAGCAGCGATGCCGGCAAAACGTCTTGGAATCCTCTCCAGGGCTTCAAGCAGGGTTCTTAGCTTTTCAAGGAGTACTTCGCCGTCATACATAGACGGCCTCCTTTTCAATGCGGACCTTCAGGCGGCTATTGGTAAGTCCGCGCAACCGCACCACATCCACGGGACATCCCAACAATTCCTCCAGGTCCTGTTTCATCATGGCGGTCATGAACAAGTTGGGGGCATCCGTGTCGAAAACGATGTCCACGTCGCTTGTGGGCCCGGCAGTGTTGCGGGCATAGGAACCGAAGTAACCCAGCGCCTTCAGGCTGTACTTGGCGCCGTGGCGTTCCTTGAACATCGTCAGTAAATCTCGAAGGCGATCGGGAGACAGAACTTGCCCGCTCATGATCCTCACCTGTTCTCTTGGTTTTTCCGCGCTGCGTCGAACAAACGGGAGCTCAACTCGTAAAGACCGTTCCTTTGGGCCTCCTGAATACGTCCCCAAGACAACGGTCGCCTTCTTGCGGGACGCCGCCTCACTCCATCCTCGAAGTAACGGGCGCGGCGACCTATCCATACGACAACGGTACCCCACGGCCGTTCATGGCGTCAAGAATCTTCACGGTGCCGAGGTAGATATAAAGGTACGAAGGGCGGTACCGTTCTCGGCATGGCGTTGCTCATAGGTTGGTTCCTCGGAAGCGGCCGGAACGTGCAGCATCAAAGTTGGTAGTGGTGCCTGAGTTGGG
>JAZDOF010001060.1:0-15710 GCA_043799015.1 Pseudomonadota bacterium
GCCGATGGGGTGGCGCGGGCCGACGACGAGCTTTGGGCCATCGTCAAGCGGACGGTCGATTCCAACGAGGTCCGCTACGTCGAGCAGTTCCAGCCCCTCGATTGGGGTCCGGACCCGAACTACTGCTGGTTCGTGGACTGCGCGGGCTGGGGGACGAGTAGTGCCGGTGGTGACGAGACGCTCACGCAGGGCATCGAGGACTACAATTATGCCTATACCCTCTTGAGCGACAATGGGTACTTTTGGGCGATTCCCGTCTCCGGGCGGAGCCTGACCACTATTGATGCGGATGCCGCCGTCAACGTCGGCGGTGGGATCGTCGGGATTCCCTGCACCGGCAATCCGTTCGAGTCCGGGGCGGTCGTCTATATCGAGGGCACGACGAACTATGAAAACGCGCATACCTTGACGGCGGGTACGACGACCAGTCAACTGCAATTCGCCGCCACGTATACCGCCGAGACCTTCGATGGGAACGAGACGGTCGTCCGGGCTATCGACCTGGAAGTGGCCGGGAACGGCAGCGCTGTGCAGACGGACGCCGGGGTCTTTTACTACGGCCACGCCTGGACTGAGGCGAAGGCTTCCATCGTCTCCGCTTTGGACGCCAATTTCATCGAATCCATTCCAACGCTGAGTTGGCTCGGCACGGAAAATTGGACTACGAATGCCGCCGATCTTCAACTGAGTGATGATCAGCTATACTTGTACGTACTGAGTAATCCGGGCTCCCGCGTCTACCGGTTCCGTCTGTCCGACGGCGCACTGATGTGGTCTGTTAGTGTCAGCGGTGCCGGTTACAAGTTAGCTATAGACGACACCGGCAATGCTTATGTAGGGACCATTACCGGCGGTATCCAGCAACTCGCTGTCGCCGACGGTACAGTCACCCAGATAAACGATACGACCCGGATGTACCTGCACATTGAACTTGATAGCGACCTGGATATCCTGGTTGGGGCCGGCTATCAATATGATGCGACCAGTAATCTCGATCCTGAGAATCCACTATATAATCTGGCGGTGCGGAAACTCGATAATAGCGGCGGTGATCAGGTTTGCGTGGGAGGGACTTACATCAACGGGTTCGGCAAGGTGACGCAGACCCGCATCATAGCGAAGGGCTGTCTTGCCCTCCGCGACAGTTATATTTACGTACTCATCCAGATCGGTTCGCCCGCCTCCAGTACGATCTACAAATACTACTGGACGGGCAGTGAATTGACTTTCATCGATAGTGCCGCCGGCCCGGACTACGGGATCGGCCTGTTCTTCGATCCGTGGGGCAATCTGGTCGTCGTGAATCAGGACTACGTGAGCCACCAGGACGATTTGTTGTGGTTCTACGACGACAATCTGAATTATCTGAGCAAGTGCGAGAACTTCTACAGCGCGATGCTGCTCAGTTGGGACGGGATCGTTGGCGGGATTTACATTCAGGGCAACTACTTCTTCGGCGGGGAAGGCGAGGCGGCGGCGGCCCCTGAAGATGTGAACGATAACTGGTCCGGCCTGACCTGGGGTGTCGGACTGGCCGAGTGCGTTTATGCCGACGGCCGGCCCCTGGACGGTACTTATACCGTTGATGTCAATGGCGTCATCGATCTCGGGGCGGAATACGACGTGGTGATCGCGGGCCTGAACTACTACTCCATCCTGGAGACCATGCCCCTGACGGACGCCGAGACTATCGGCCGGCCCTGCCACGTGAAGAACATAGCCGTGGACTTCATCGAGACGATGGGCGCCCATGTGGGAGCGGATATGGAGAATTCCTCCGATTGGACGTTCTCCGACGATGATTTCGCCACGTCGATGCAGCCTTTTACCGGCTACAAGCCGCAGATGGGGTATACGAGATTCTCCGGCGGTACAGGCCGTACCCCCGTCGTCTACATTTATGAGTGGGACCCTGTGCCCATGACGATCCGGTCCATTACGGCGAATCTGGAGGTGACAGTTGAGTGAGACCCGAATAGTGCCGTTCACGATGGACCATTACAAGGCCCTCGTCGGCCCCGAGGCGACAATGGACCGTCTGAACGCCGGGATGCTGAGCGTAGTGGCTGGACCGGCCTGGGCGCTCGTGGAGGGCAAACAGGTCTTGGCGGCGGGCGGGGTCCGCACGCTGGGGATCGGGCAGGCGTGGGCCTTACTCGCCCCGGCGGCGGCCCAGGAGCGGCTCAGGAGCATTGTGCGGGCCGCCCATACCGTGCTCGACCAGACGATTGCGCATGAGAGACTGGTCCGCGTCTACGCGGAGGCGTCCGTAGACGCCCCGCACTGGTTCGAGCACCTGGGGTTCGTGCTGGCCCCGGAAGGTAAACTGTACGTGAGGTAGCAATGGGGATGGATATGACCAGTTTCGGGATGCTGGCCGGTAGCGGGACGCAGGCTTGGGCCGCCTACGAGGGCGGGCAGGCGGCGCAGGAGATGTACAACCTCCAGGCTAAAGAGGCGCTCGCCCAGACCGTATACGAGCAGCGCCTGGCCCTGGAATCGATGAAGGACCTGGATGTCCAGCAGCGCAGCGCGGAGCACGCGGCCGTTGCTCAGGCGGGCAAGAGCGGCCTGCGCGTGGGAGGATCGACTGTTACCTTGACCCAGAGTATTGCCCGCACGGTCCAACGGCGCAAGGGCCTTATCAATCTCCAATTCCAGGAATCGAAGCGCCGCAACCGGACCCAGGCGGCCATGTACCAATACCTCGGGCGCCAGGAGGCCCTGCTGGGCAAGATGGGGGCCGCGCAATCGCTTCTGACGGGGTTCGAGGACCTTTCTGAACGGAAGAAAGGGCTGGGCCGGTCCCGGAGCGGCCTGTTCTTCCCGGACATAGACAAAAGGAGGAAGGCCAAGACGGCCATGTCCGAATTGTATCCGCAACTGTTGACGCGCTGGAATATGAGATAACCCTATGGCACAAGGCTGGACCCCTTCACGAAGCAGGATTTACGGCGCGCTGCAATATCAGGCCGTCGGCGAGATGGCCGGCCAGATGGGCGACCGGCTCCGGGCCAAGAGCGAGGAGGAGATCGACGCGGAGCGGATTCGCCAGCACTCGAACGGGCGGATCGCCCTGATGAAAGAGCGGCAGGACCTCCTGACCAAGATCACGAAGGAGGGCCCGCGCGATACGGAGTCCTGGGTCCCTACTCTTGAGAAGTCCTGGTCCGCTATCCACGATGGCGTCCTGTCCGGGATCACCCAGCCGGACGCGAAACAGGCCCTCGAACTGGAATTGAACGAGGCGAAGGCCGATCTGGAAATCCGGCTGAAAAAGGCGGCCAGTGACCAGGACGTGGAGAATCAGGTCCTCGATTTCAATACGAACTACAAGACGCTGTTCACGGAGTCCGTCGAGTATCACGACTATGATGAGATGACGGACCATCTGGGCGAAGGACTCCGCTTCTTGGACGAGAATCACCAAAAAGGCGGCGTCCTGGCCGTTGCGACCCCGGACGCCCTGGAATTCGAAAAGCGCAAACTGACTCGCCGGATCGTCGGCAACTTCGCCGTGCAGCAGGCCCTTATCGGGGACGATGAAGGGATCATCAACCAGGTGAACGACTTCGCCCCGCGCTCGCCGACCGACCCGGAGAAGGCTTCGCCGCTGTTCGGCCCGGACGAGTTGGCGGACCTGCACAAGGACTACGACGCTATCGCCAACGCGGCCAAGGCAGAAGTGGCGAAGGTGCGGACGGAACAATCACTGGCCGCCGAGAGCTTCTTGTCCGACAAGATCAATAACGGCATTTTCGCCTGGCAGGATGAGCAGGGCAAAAAGGTTTATGCCCGCCAGTTCGTTGTTGAGAACGAATACTTCACCCCGCAAACGAAGGCGAGACTCCTGGATGAAGTGGACGACCAGATAGGATACTTCGCCAAGCACGGCATGGCCAAGCCGATCAGTGAGAGTGCCCAGTCGCAAGCCTACGGCTACGTCGTGCGGCAGACGACCAGGTATCTGAACGGCGAGATCGATTTGAATCGCTGGGAGGACGTCTTCAATAAGTACAAAATGAGACTGGACAAGGAGGACCGGGAGAGTTTTCAGGATCAGGTCTACGGTGTCCGCAAGACGACGGACCCGCTCGGCAAGGAGATCGACGCGGTCATGAAGGAGGCCGATAGCGAGGCGACGAAAGCGGCGAAGCAGGTACTCTTTGACACAGCACTCACGGACGACGTGGAATCGCCGGAGATGGCCGAGTTCGTCGGGGACGTGATGCGCCACATGCAGGCGTGGATCAAGACCCGAACGGCGGAGGGCAAGCCCTTCGATTCGCCGGCCTTCCGCGTGGAACGCAATCGTGTCATCTATGAGAAGATGGACCGCATAGACCAGCAGGACAAGGCCGAAAAGAAGCCGCCGAAACGGGGTCGCTGGACGGGCCGGTATAAGATCAAGAACAAGGCGGAATACAATCTGCTTCCCAGCGGGGCCGTCTACGAGGGGCCGGACGGCGAGGTAAGGACGAAGCCTTGATGGCGAAAGATGAATCTCAACCCTGGCTTGAAGACCCGATTCTCGATACAGAGAAACCGGAATCTGTAGTTTCCGTCGAGGATGCACCCTGGCTCAAAGACCCACTTTATGTACTTCCACCAGTTGGGCCGCACGAGCAGCCGGAGGGACTCGACACATTCGCGCCCTTGAGTTATTACCGGCGGGCGAAGGCCGACGAGAAGATAGGCCCGTGGGTCGAGCAGCAATACGAGCAGACGGGCATGGACCGGATCGCGCTGATGCAAGCGTATCGACGGGTAAATGCCGACCCGCCGGCCTGGGGAGTGGCTACCGCCGAAGAGGCCCAGCAACTCGTCGCTACGAAGGCTGAATTGGAAGGCAAACGAACGCTCGGCGAGGAGTTTACCGAAGACCTTCTCCTGGACACCCTCAGCATCCTGCCGTTCAGTCCGCTGCACGATTGGGAGAAGAAGGGCTACCGGGTCGCTCAGCGCCGCCTGGAAGCCGGGCAGTACGGCGCGGCGTACGGTATGACCCCGATGGGCGGGTATATGATGATCCAGGCCCCGGCCACGCGCGAGGAGTTGAAAGCCGTTGTCCGGGACTATGAGTTAGAACAGGCGCGCGGCCTGACGATCCCGGCCGCCGTCGGCAAAGGAGCGGCCCTACTGCCCGGCTTCATCGGCGAATTCGCCGCCGGCGGGGCGATGATGAAATCGCTCGGACTGGCCGGAACGCTGCCCGCCCAGGCCGGGACGGTCAAGAAACTGGCGCATGTCGTGGGCAACGCCCTGACCCGCGCGGGCCTGACGACGGCCATTCAGCCGCACCGCGTCACGTCGGCCCTGATCGACCAGGAGATGGCGGGTGAGACCGGGATGCCGGCCGTCGCCAAAGCCTACGGCGCCGTCTACATCGAGGACCTGACGGAACTGACAGGCGAAGCGTTTAATGTCGTCGGCGCGAAGATTATCGGGCAACTGCCACTGGGCGGCAAGCTCTTCAATCGCATCCAGCGTGAGGCGGTTCGGCTTGGTCTCGATGAGGCCGGTTTCTTCGGCCGGATCACCCGGAAGGGTGGCTGGAACGGGCTGTTGAGCGAGATCGGCGAAGAGCGGCTCAATACGATCATGTACGGCATCTTCAGTATCGACGATTTCGGGGCCGGCCCGGACTCTACCATCCGCCAGCGAGTCATGGCCGGACTCAAACAGGATATGCAGGCCGAGAACATGCTGGTCGAAGGCTTGATCCTCTCGACGCCGGGCGGGGTCAAGATCGTCGCCCGGCAGGCGGCCCGCCTCTATGCTGAGGGGCCGGAATTGCAGGCGGCCGTGGAGATACTTGAACAGGCTGTGGAAGCCGACCAGCAGGTCCAAGTTGCAGAACAGGGGGCCGAAGGTGGCGCCGAAGAAGCCAAGCCCGCCGAAGCGGTATCCGCCGTACCAACCGAAGCCCCGGCCGCTGGGGCCGCCGCCCCTGAAGCGGCCCCTGCGCCCGAGGTCCCCGCAATTACCCCCACTGCCAAAGAAGGTTCGGTAAGTTCTCCGCTTACCGTTTATCATGGTGCTCGTACTGATGTCAAAGGTCGGCTTCGTCCCGACGCCAATGGCCTTGTCTGGGTAACGCGAGACCCACAATGGGCGAAAGGCTACGGTGGGAACATTCTCGAATTCCAGTTGCCTGCGGACAAAATACTGCGTATTGACGCGCCTGAAAATGCGGCGATTTTGGAACAGTATCTTCGTGAGCATCCGGAAGGCCGTAGCAAAGCCGCCGAGATGCAATTCGCGGAGAAACTGGGCTATGTCGCCGTAGAAAGAGGGCGGGAAATTGCGGTCAGACCTGAAAGTCTCTCACCTGCGCCCCCGGTTCCCGATACCGCAGTACCCGTTGCCGGGGAAGAAGTGATAAGGGAATTACCCAAAGAATTTGAACAAAGCGCAGTACGGGAAGAACTCTATCACGGCAGTCCCGCCGGCAATATAGAAACATTCTTTACCGAGCAAGGACAAACGGGTGATAACACAAGAGCGAAGAATACTGCACTGGGGGCCTATTTTTCGGAGAACTCTGTTATTGCAGGATTGGCGGCCTTCGGGTTCTCGCCGATGGGGGCTTTTACTGATAAACCGTTGACGCTCTACACAGTGCGGGTGAATTTGAGGAATCCTTTGAATCTGGACGCCCTCAACGACCAGCAGATGGCCGAGCTTGAAGAATCATTTCCCGGTTTTCGCAAGGCTTACGACAAGGCTGGTGACGACAAGATGGGACTGCTTAAGTTCCTCGCAGAGCGGCGCAGGACTCAAATTCCGCAGACCAATTTTGCTACTTGGGCGCGCAATCGCGGCATAGCAGAGTCGGAAATAAACCGATTGTTCGAGACGAAGAACAAAGAATATCAGGAATGGCAAACTGAGCAGGAAGATGTCCTTAAAAGAAATCTAAAGTCGGAAGGGAAAGACCGGCTCAAATCACTCGGTTATGACGGCATTGTTCTCAATACGTGGGCTGATTCCGGGGAGAAAATCGGCAAACAGAAACAGTACGTCGTTTTCGACCCCGAGAATATAGCGATTGTCAATAAACGACGATTGGCCGAATCTGCGCCCGCCGCCGAAGAAGCGGTGACGCCGGCGGCGAAAGAGAACGGGCCTGACACGGCGCTCGGCGAGATGAATCTGGCCTATTTTTCCAAGAGGGATTATGCAGAAAGACTTGAGACTGCAAAAGGCGATCAAGAAAAGATAAATGCTATCCTCGCTGAAGCACGGTTGGAGTCCGCACAAAAGGACCAGCGCGATGCCGAACACGAACAACGATTGAAGCGCATTGAGGACGCCATGACGCCCGTGCGCGACCGGATTCGCGCCGCACCGTCGTTTGGAAATCTTCGGGCGCGGACCATCGCGTTTTGGAAAAGTCTCTACGGCAGAGAACCGGATCGTATCACTCGTTCAACAGGTGAATACGACGCCGAGCCTGAACGCTATCTTAGCGCCCATGCTGGAGTTATGAAGGCAGAGAGCGCCAGGGCGAAAACGCTGCACGAACTGGCTAAGAAGGTCATTCAGGAAGCCGGCGTACCCGTTCTAGGCAAAGAAGGCAAGTTCAGGGGAGAGGCCCAAGTGATTGATTATGACAAATTGCTGGCGCAATTTGCTCCGGCCCCGCGCGGCCCGAAGGCGGCGCAGATCGTCGCGGCCCGCCAGGGCGGCCGGCCGTTGACGGACGCTATCGAGAAGAAGGACTTCGACATCCTGCGCGAATCGCTCCTGCCGGGCAACGACGTGGCCCGTGCCCAATTCGAGGACGAGACCGGAATCGAGTTGCCGCAATCGCTGGCCGGGACGGAGAACACCGTTGGCGAGTTCGTCCTGGACCGATTGAAGCCGCCGCCCTCGGAACCGCGCCTGGCGGGCGGTCCACAGGCCGGGGGCACGACGATTATTCCGGATGTGGCCGTCGAAGCGGCCGGGATCGCCCGGACCCTGACGAACAATCCCGTCCGGCTCGTCTCCGCCGTCTGGGAATCGCTCAAGCGGAATTATCCGCCCGCCACGGCCTACCTGCGGACCCTGGGCCGGGCCGGGGCCCTCACGGCGAACGAACTGGATGACATTCAATATGAAGTCACACGCAAACACAATACGGACATGGCCGACTTGCGCGAGATTCATCGCCGCGTCTCCAAATCCCAGCGCGAGTTGCTCTATCAGGCCATGAACGAACGCATCCCGCTCGATAAGCTCCCAGACTGGTTGCAGCAGCGCGTCGTCGCTGTCCGCGAGCTCCTTGATCGCGCCATGAAGCAGGCGGCCAGTCTCGGCATGGAGCGCAAACTGGCGTCCGGGGAGCGCGTGATTGTCGGCGGCAAGGGCCAGGCATATCCCCAGGTCCCGAACGCCGAGGGCCTCCGCTTCCTCGAAGAAGCCTACGTGCAGGGCAAGGGTTCCTCCCGCGTCTTCGCCTGGGCCCAGGACCAGGTCAAGGCCGGCCGGTTCGAGAACGTCGATCAGGCCATCAAGGAACTCGTCCGATTCCGCGATACCCGGTTCCGGGGCGTCAATGCCTATCTCGAACGCTCCCGCGTCGAGTTACCTGTCGAGATGGTCGAATGGGATGGGGCACGGACCTTGTCTACCGTCATCGAGCGGAACTGGATGACCGTCGAGGGTGTCCGCAAGTGGGGCGTGGACTTCCAGAAGCTCTACGGCCGCCTCGAACGGATGCGCGAAGAGCATGGGGCGGACGCCGCGCAGCGCGTAAAGACTTTCATTCAGATCTCGTTCGGTATCCAATCGCCGGCCGGCCGCGAGGCACAAACCATCAGTAACCTTATCCGCGCCTTTCAATTCATTACGAAGATCAGCTTGTCGCCCTTGACGATCGTTCGCAATATGATCGACCGGCTGGCGAAGGGCATGATGGACTCGCCGCTGGCCACGATTCAGACCTTCATCGAGTATCCGCCCTTCATCAACGCCCTCCTGCCGCACGCCCGGCGGCTGGAAGACCAGATGATTCGCAACGGCGTCGTCTTCGGGCACGGCACGATCTCCGAGGGTTACGAGGCCGGCAGCTTCTTCGCGGACCTCGCCAAGAGTCCCTTCACCGCCTCCGAACGCGGCAATCAGGTCTTCATCGCCGCCGTCAATTACAAGAAGCTCATGCACGATATCGCGATCCTCGAACGTGAGTATCCGGGCAGTTTGGGCCGGATCGAGAAGGCCGTTCGCACCGTCTTCGGCCAAGCCCCGGCCCAGGCCGCCGAGCGCGTCGGCCCGGACATCGCCGCCAAAGTCGCGGCGGGCGCCGAAGTCAAGCAGGAGGACATCTACCGCTTCCTGCACGAGATGGTCCGCGACCGCGCCTTCCCCATGATTCTCACTACCAAGTCCATCTGGTACGACGCGCATCCCATGATGAAGATTCTCGCGCAGTTCAAGACCTGGCCCATGCGCCAGACGGATATGATCTGGCGGGACGTCGTGAAGTACACGATCCACACGGGCGATATGACCCGGCTCATCGGCTTCCTGCTCGGTACGCTCATCGCCGGGGAACTCTACAATATCCTGCGCGATCTCATCTACGGGCGCAAGGAGAGTATCGCACTGGCTGAAGATACGCCGAAGGCTGTTCTGCGTGACTTGGCCGATGGCGGGTTCTGGGGCATCGCCGCCGACCTGACCTACGGCATCTGGGATTGGGCGGGCGGCGTCAGTCTCAAGACGGGTAAGAACGTAGTTGAAACGGCCCATCATATCTGGAAGGCCCCAGGGCTGGCCCCGGAGGCCCTTGACCGACTCCTGACGAAAGAAGTTGCCCCGTATCGACAGGTCAAGGAACTGGCCCGCCGGGTCGATAGCGGCGATATGAGCGAAGCCTACGGCCAGTGGCGGGCGAAAGCCTACGAATGGAAAGAGACTCAGGAAGCGCCCGGCCCGTTCGCCAAGGCCGCGCATTACACCGAAGACATCGTGTTCGGCCGACCGACTCACGAGATTGGCGAGAATACCCTGGCCCTCGAACTGGCCAGTCGGCGGATCGTCACCGGCGATATCGACGGGGCGGCTGAATATCTGGCCTATGTCCTCAACCGGGCCGACGACCGGGACAGCGCCTTGGCCGGCATCAAATCCTCGCGCACCCGGCGCTCGCCCCTCGGGGCCATTCCTGAAAAGGACCAGATGGCGTTCCTCAAATCACTGGGACCTGAAGAACGCCGGGCGGTGCGGCAATTACAGCGGAAATATATACAGATGTACGACCGGGCCATTCTCCAGACCCGGAAACTCAAGGAGCGGCGATGACCGAGAAGGCAGAGCATAAAAAGTATACCTGGCTGTCCGTGGCCCTGGCCCTGGTGGGCACGGTGTTGGGGGCGGCGAGTGCGACGGCGACCTGGAGCTTCTATGCCGGCCAGAAGGTGGCCGCGATGAGTAAGGACATCGAAGCTGGGGCGAATCACGATCTCGGCCAGGACGCTTCGCTGGCGCGCCAGATCGAGACGGATAATAAACTCTTGGAGTGTGTCAGTTTGCTCCGGGAGCAGAATGCCCGCGTCGATGAGCGGCTCAAGAACATCGACCTGCGGCAGATGCAGATGGATACGAAACTAGACCGGGCCCTGCAGCGGCCATGAAGGCAAGCATGAAGTCATTTTCGCGAAATACCGTACCATCCCGCCGGCCGTGTGACTGCGGCCGGCCGGGGTTCGTCGAGGACCGGCTCGGCCATTACCTGTGCCGCAAGTGCCGGTGCGCGCGGGACGGCAGAGAATACCTGCCGGACGAAGGGGAAGAAGTCAGTCCCGATAGCTCCGCGCCGCCTGCTCCAAAGACTATCCGACCATTTTGCCGGCGCGCGCAAAATGGTCTGCCCGGCGCTGATTTCACCGGGCAGACCCGAACAAAGGTTTCACACTATTTTCTCAGGCCCAGGGACCTGCTATCGTCGCGCCCGGCTTCCTAGGAGACGGCGGCCGGGACGCATGACTGTTGACTGAGGAATTTCCTTGCCGAAAAGGGCCTTTTCCGTGGGGCTTTTCCTTTGCCGAAATAGGGAAAATCCGGTATAATCCCGGCCATGCGCGACATTGCTGCACAAGATGGTGAGGGACAGAATATGGAAGAAAACCCTGAAATCATCGACTTCCTTAAAGAATCTTCTATCCAAGCTATCAACGCGCTTTTGCGGACTTGGCCGTGCGAACGGGTGCAGTATCTTGAGGCACTTCTTCACAGGCCGGAACTACCCGTTCCAACCACGCTCGAAACTGAGTCTCCGTCCATATCAAGGGACTCGGCTCGCCCGCGGCTCGTTCCATAAAGACTTCTCGCACATCTGGCGGTAGGCCCTCAAAAGCCATTACAGCCGCCGAGAGAATGTGTTTCAGAGACCCGCAGCGGCGCACCAGTCGCCTGGCAACCGGTGTGGCGGCGGGCATCAAATCTTCAGTTCGTGTACCCATGCCACAAATTTTCCATGAAGATTTTTCTATTGCAAGTGCCGTCTAAATATACCTTTAGGGCAATCTGCATATTTTTTGATGAAAAATACTTGACAGGTCCCGTCACTTGCCGTTACTCTGAAGTCACCAAAGGAACATGGAACTTCTAATTGAAAGGATACCACCTCGTGCGGATCAGACGGTCAAAGGTTGCCCGACAAACTCACTTCCGTGTGAAGCATCTGGATTGTACCAGATTGCGGGGGGTGTATCAAGCTGGGCAAGCTGGATTCTCTCGTCTCCCTGGGCGCGCGCCGTTTCTCACTTCTTCGCACGAGGTTGATCCCGGCCGCGCCCTCTTTTCACTTTTGCAGGGATGGCCGAGCACCGGCACGGACGCTTCTCATGTTAGCCGGGGCGAGCCCCTACCCGCCGCCCCGGCCTTATCTCGTTCAATAGGCGGCGGAAAACGTACAGGGACGTGATTTCCTACGGGGCGGGCAGGGAGGCCTGCTGAACGCCGCCGGACAGGAGAATAGACACGGAATGGTCATGTTCCACCGACATCGCTGGGAAATGATCGACAAGACGGTCCTGGAATCGGCTTGGCAGCACATGTTGGATCATGCCAATTCCGTGAAAACAGGCGAGGTGAAGGCGAATCCGGAGTTCTTTCGGACGAAAGTGGTCTTCGTATTCAAATGCTCTCGTTGCCCAAAACTCAAGATCGTCACCCGGAAAAACCTGTAGGAGAATAGGGCCATGTTGCTTGAAAATGTCGAAAAGGAACGACAGGAGTTCTTGAATCATTGCTTGTGCTGCGAGGGCCAGTTGGCGAGCGATGAGCGCCGGCCGTACTGCAATGGGTGTCTCAGCTGGTTTACGGGGATTCTCAAATATCCAAGGGGCCGGCAATGAGCGACACGATTGTCGATATGCCGAAGGTGACACAAATGCTGGATGCGGGCTGGGAAGTCACAATTTTCCGTCCGAGCGAAGGCATGAGGTCTTATATCTGCATGGGCCGGCATCATAATGGCCGCGTGCGAGATGCCCTCCGAGAGAAATTGCGGGCCGCGTTCACACCGTCAAAGGACCTTCCGGAATATGAGGAAGAGTGGGATTGGACCGACAATGAGCGGACCGTGACCGATGACTTCACGCCGGAGCAGGCCCTTACCCGGCTGGCGTACAAGGTGCAGGGGGAGATTCTGTGGTGACCCAAACAATCAAGGGCTCGGCGTCCGATAGAAAAGTTACGTGCTGCTGTCCTCGATGCCGGCAGGAGACACTCACGGTCGAAATAGAACATAGTGAAAAGGGCATCCATTCAGAGTTTGGCACGTACTACTGCTTTGGGGGTCAAAGCAGGTGTTCAAATCCTGATTGTCAATGGAAAGGTTTCTATTGGGATTCCTCAATATGACCATGGATAGCCTCCAGGACGTTCTCGGATTCATCGACGACGACACGCGCTTCCTGCGCTGGGTCGCGGAGATCGAGCAGCCGGGACCGTGGGGACACAATACTATCGGCCCTGTCTACTACGGAGACGAGTGCGAAAAAAAGGAATGCTGCAAGTGCGGGCAAATTCTCTATCTTGACAGCGCGAATAATTGTCCCGTTCCCGACCCGCTGACGAAGGGTCTGGCGGAGATCGTGGAAGAGCGAATCAAGGGCGCACTCGACATCTATCTCATCGAGGGTGCTTTGAGGATCATGGTGGAAATAGAGCGCGCGAGGGAGTGTACGAATTTCGGCGATGCCATCATTATGGCCTACGAGTGGTTCATCCGGGCCGGGGCGAAGAGGCAGTACGTAGTAGTCTGTTTCGCGGAAGGGAAGGTCAAATAGATGAAGCACATGAAGAAAGTCATTAGCTGGTTGCTGTTCGTGTGTGGCGCACGCATCTATCGCGGGCCGAACGCATACATCGCTCGTTGGGATTGGCAAGACTGCCGGATGGATGGTTGATATGACCTACACTCTTGACGAACTGCGAACCAACGAGGCCAAGCTGCGGCGGGCGGCGGGCGAAGTGCTTGACCCAGGGCCGTGGAAACACCGAGAAGGACTCTATGCTCCGGATGGGGCCTGTCTCAAATGTGAACTGTCCGGTGTATTCCACAATGATGGACCCTGTCCCATTCCCGACCCCGCCGAGGGGCCGCTGGAAGTGGTCGCGGAGCAGTTGGTCAAACAGTTTGTCACGCCCAGCCTTGAAGGACTGAAATTGTGGCGCGCTATCGCGCAGTTTTACCGTCTTAAGTTCGGAGAAATCGCTGTTGCGCCACCGGACGATTTGATATGGTTCATTCTATGGGCCACGCCTGCCGAGCAGATGGTATGCTGCCTGCCGGCAGAAGGGAAGGTCCGAGTGCCGGACCCCAAACGCGGCCGGCAGGACTGCCACGTAGGGCCCTTTGGAAGCGGGCCGGGAGACAATATCTATGTGTACGGGTGATAGGAACGAACGACCGGCCGAAATGCTGTGTCTTAAGGCCGATTACGAGCGGATGAAGGCCGAGCGGGATGAGGCGGCGGATGCGTTTCTACACATCAAGGAGGCCATCGGCGAAATGAGCTTTGGCGTGGACTTGCCATCCTGCTTCATTCTGAGCGATATGACCGGCAGAATCAATAGCATTCCCGGCAGTTACGCCAAGCCGTTCTATAATGCGATTTACCGTAAACTGGAGGTAACCCCGCCCTCACACTGGCTACGGGATTGCCGGGAAAGCCAGGGAAAGCTCCGGATAGACCGGGACCGGCTGCAAGAGCAGATTCGCACTTGGATTCTCGACATCATGGAGCGGCGAGAATATGACCAGTGTTGGTATCGTAGTAACGATGACCACGGTGATTGTGGTAACTGGTTTACCTGCAATCCTCATTGTGTTCTGCGCAAGATGATGGATTGTGCAGGAATCAAGCCGCAAGAAGATGGCGGCTTGGATAAGCAGGTTCTCGCTGGGCCGGCGGAAGGAGAGAGGTGAGAAATGGCAATCAAAGTGAAGCAGACGATTGAGATTTACGAGATCGACGGCACGGAAACGATGCGTCGGGAGAAGGGACCTACTCTCAGCATTGACAGCCATTGGACTGATAACAAGTTCATTTGCCTGCTGGTCGACGGCAAGAGTTACGCAGTCTGTGCAAAAGACCTCCGGAAGGCCATCCAGAACGCGACGAATAGTTGATTCCGGGGAGTATGAGAGATGGTAACAACGAAATCGATAGTCAACCTGGTAGATGAGGACGGCAACGTTTTCCCGGTCATGGCCCGTTGTCATCGGGCCGCGAAAAAGGCCGGTTGGACTGAGAAGAAATGGAAGATTGTTGAGAAGGAAATATCTGCCGGCGACCATGACCATGCCTTGCAGACGGTGATGAAGCATTTCGACGTGGAGTGATTCCGGGCGCAGACCCGACGGGAATAAAGCTCTTTCTCAAGTTCATAGCAACATGGAAGTGCTGCCTGGGGGCTTGTCACCATGATGCTCAGATGCTATAATCGGGCCGTCACGCCAAGAAGAATGTCGGCCTGATTGAGAAAGGAGAATGTACTACGGCGTCCTGCCGGTCATGGTGAAGCCGACGATTGCAGAAGTGTTTTCAAGTTACAGCGTGGTAAATGTCGACCCGGCCGAAACGACCCTGGCCCACAAGAAACGGGCGCCGGCGTTATTTTGTGCGTTTCTCGCCGAAGGGGGCCGGCCGGTCACGGTGTGGGATGTGACCCGCGACGATGTGGCGGAATGGCGGGCCTGGCTGATGCACGCGAAAGGCCTGGACGGGCAGGCCCGCTTCAAAGTAACTGAGCTACGCCCCGGTGTGTGCCGGTGCGTAGCGCCGGGTATCGAACATTGCACCCCATGCAAGCGCGCTTCGCAAGCGGGAGTGGCAAACAGCAAAGACAAACAGGCCGAACATTCTCCTCTCTCGGGGGCCGGGCAGGCGTGACACCTTCGGCCCGGCCCCAGCTTTCAAATTTTTCAGGGACCGGCGGCGGCTCGGCGCTCCGAGGGCGGTCTGAGGTGGGATACCATCAGCCTCAGACGCAGGTGGTATCGGGTCGGTATCCAATCCGGCCCGCCGGTCCCTGATTTCTCTTGAGCATTCCGTACTCGGCTGCGGCGGCGGCTTGTCAGTGCTGATAAAAACCGGGACCCTTGCGATACATTTCAGGGCTTAGTACCTGAAATACTGACTGGCATCGCAAGGCCGGGTCCGAGCGCAGCCGAGTTTCTTTCGTTCCTCTCTGGCCGGCGCATAGCTGGT
>JAZDOF010000695.1:0-3362 GCA_043799015.1 Pseudomonadota bacterium
TTGGGTTAGGTGAAACGGAAACTATGTTATTACACTAAATCGGTAGTATTCACAATATATTTCAAATGGTTACACACGCCAAGACGCCCGTTTGGGAAGACTTCGGTTAGAGTAGGCACTTCCATGATTCGTCGTGCCTCAAAAAGGTGTGGCGGTCTTTGCCGTTTCGATTCCTAATGAGTGGCGCCGGCAATCTCACCTCTCCGAAAACGCTAACCGCTTCGCGGCCCATGCACCGATCGGCCTTGTGATCCCCTCGCCGCTGTCCTGTTGATGAGACTCGCTTGGTACCCCGCACCAAACCCGTTATCTATGTTGACGACCGAAACACCGGACGCGCAACTATTGAGCATGCTCAACAATGCGGCTATGCCGCCGAAACTTGCTCCGTACCCGACACTGGTGGGGACCCCAATGACCGGACACGCCACCAAACCGCCCACCACGCTTGCAAGAGCCCCTTCCATTCCCGCAACGACCACGGCGACGTTGGCCTCGAAAAGGACGTCACAACTGTGCAGTAGACGGTGTATGCCCGCAACGCCGACGTCATATATCCGATTTACTGCGTTCCCCAAGGTTTCGGCGGTAACAGCGGCTTCTTCGGCCACCGATAGGTCCGAGGTCCCTGCGCTGACGACGGCTATGTTGCCGATCTTATCCACGTCCTTGGGGTTTATTACCACTATGCCGGCCTGTTCGTGGTACACACAGCCGTCCACCACGTCAACTATACCTTCGTACACTCGGCGATCGGCACGTGTGGCAAGGACGTTGGAGTGAACAAGCGCGATCCTCTGAACGATACCTTGAATCTGGGCAATGGTCTTGCCCTGACAGTAAATAACCTCGGGAACGCCCTGACGCATGCACCTGTGATAATCAATCTTTGCGTATCCCAAGTCGTCGAACGGCAGTCTTCTCAGCAGGCCGAAAGCGGCTTCGGGATCTATGATCCCGTCCCGTACCCGCTCCAGAAGCTTCTTCAGTTCATCCACGTCCATTTGTAAGGTCCTTTAGTTCGTCACCGCATCGGGTTAGCGGGATCCATGTGGGGAATCAACACTGATCACGCGGTTGAGACTTCCCACGGCATACCCCTCCAAATCGAGGCAAACGTAAAGAAAACCCGATTGCTTGAGATAATCGGCGATGACCCTTCGAGGTTCCGACGCCGCTATCCGGGATATCAAATCAGGATCCACCTCAACCCGTGCAAGGTCCCCGTGGTGTCTAACTCGCACCTGACTGCCGGGGAAAAGACCGCGGATGAAATCTTCGGCCTGATCCACCTGTTGGAGTTTCTCAAAGGTTACGGGGGAGTGATAGGGGATTCGGGTCGCCAAACACGCATATGCGGGCTTATTCCATGTTGGAAGACCAAGCATCTTGGAGAGGTAACGCACCTCCTCCTTGGAAAGCCCCACCTCTCTGAGGGGGCTTCGCACGCCCAGTTCCCGCGCAGCCCGTGACCCCGGTCGGTAGTCCAAGTGATCATCCGCGTTTTCGCCGTCGATCACGAATTCCAGCCCCCGGTCTTCAGCTCGCTTCACAAGGTCCGTGAAACGACTTTTCTTGCACACATAGCACCTGTCGGTCGGATTGCGGACAAAGTCGGTCAATTCAAGTTCATGGGATTGAATCGTCAAATATTCCACGCCCAAGGCCTCGGCAAGCGCTTGGGCATCCGCCGACTCGTGACGTGCGGTCGTGGCGGATTGAGCGGTAACGGCCAAGACACGGTCCCCGAGGACGTCCACCGCGACTTTAAGAACCAATGAACTGTCCACTCCCCCGGAAAACGCGGCCAGCACTCCCTTCATCGCGCCCAAAACCGCTTTCAGATGCTCGTATTTCGTGATAACGTCCGCCATGCGCCGCTTACTCCCGTCATTGCCGCCACCGGCAATGAATCTATAGGTATCACGGCGTCAATGAGTCATCAATGCCCCACAAGTCCGTCCCGTCCTTCGGAAAGGTCTATTCGGGTTTTGGGGCCATTGGAAACGGGAAGTACGCTCGACCCTGCGGCCCAAGGAAGGTCTGAAGGAGGCCCCGAATGTGTAGTGACGCAAATCGTTCCCATGCCGAAGAAAGCTCTCCGTCGTATACTAAGCGAATTCATTTGATATGGCCGTCGAACCGAGCTACGGACTTCGGCTTGTTGCTCCAGCAGGGGTTCTTTGTGCCGTGCGGGACCGGCGTGAGTGTTCGAGACGTCGTATGCGGCGAGCTGGGCGTCGAATCCGACTACCTGGATCGTCGGATCAATACCATATTCCTGAACGGCAAACCTGTGGACGATGTGGACGCGGCCTTTATCGAGGCAGGGTCAACCCTTACCCTGTCCGCCTCGATGCCCGGGCTGGTGGGCGCGGTGATGCGAAAAGGGGGCTTCTATGCCGCGATGCGATGTTCCATAACCCATCGCACCGCCGCCGCCGGTCCGGCCGGACACGAGAAAACCCTATTGCGCCTGAAGCTGCTCAACATGACCGCGAACGAACTGGGGCCTTTGTTCCTCCAAAGGGGTGTCCTGATTACGGGATCGGAACTGGCCGCGTTCTTCGCCTCCAGGCCGGATACGTTTTGGAAGGCATGGGAACAAGGGTCCGTTGACGACGAGGAAGTCGGCCCGGACGAATTCAGGAACACGGATTGGGGAGCGGTTTCAGGGATGGTTCATTTTGTAGTGAACCGCGGTGCCGAACACCTTGAAGTCCTTGGGGATGAAGGTCCTTCCCCCGGAGCTTCTTCTCTCTGAAATCGCCCTGTTGCCTCAGTTGTTTTCCCCCACCAGCACGAAGGCCGCCCAGTAAAACGGGTGATCAAAGCCTTGGTTCCGTATTTCTTCTTTTGCCTTGGTCAGTGCCTCGCCTTTTCCCTTTCCTTCCTTCATCCCGCGGAAAAGGCTTTCGGTGAGTTTGACGGAAGAGGATTCGGCCACGGACCATAGACTCATCAAAACCGAATCAGCCCCGGCATATTGAAAGGCCCTACCCATTCCCATGGTACCTTCTCCGGACAGGTGCCGGCCAAGGCCGGTTTGGCAGGCCGTTAGGGCCACCAGGTCCGCATTGAGCCGAAGGCCCATGACTTCCGTCATTCTTAGAAACCCCTCCTCGAATTTCGGGTTGCTCTCCAGCGGAGGAGATAGGGCCAACACCGGTTCGAGTACGTTTGGGATGTCGTTCCCGTAATAACCGTGGGTGGCAAACACGATCCTGTTGTAGGAATTCAAGGTCTTCTTCATAAGAGTGCTCTTGGATGCCGATAGACCGGTCTGAACGTCCGCGCCGTCCTTATACAGTTCCTTGAGAGCATCGGCCAGCCGCCCCGTTTCCGGCAGACGTTGGAATACA
>JAZDOF010000738.1:0-2709 GCA_043799015.1 Pseudomonadota bacterium
GCCGGCTGCAATGGCTTCGCGAAGCTCCCCGACACTAATTTGACGAACTATGCTCTGGTCCACGGCGTGCTGCGAGAACTCGAACAGGTCAAGTGCAATCTTCTCACAGATTTCGTCGATCAACGCCATTACCTAGGACTATCCAGCGTCTACGTTCACCCAGCCGATCCAGCCCCATGGCCGTCGGGTAGGCACTATTCTCGACGGCAAACATCGCCGCGTACGTAATAATGATGGCCCACGGATTCACGAACGTCAAGGGCGAAGCAGGCCCATCAGCGGTCCCCATCTTGCGGAAAACCTTGTCGCCTAGCTCTCGGCGTTTTCGTCCAAGATCTTCAACGCGGACCTGGAATACTCCAGATCGGGATGAGAAGGTCCCAGGGCCACTTCCTGAACGGCCAGAGCCCTTGTGTAAAAGGCCCTTGCCAGGTGGTGGTTTTTGGCTCCGGCGGCGGCATCGGCCAGGATAATCATGGATTCGGCCGTTACGGGATGATTCTCGCCGTATTGGGATTCCGCTCTCCTCCACGACTTCATCGCCGTCTCAATTGCTCTTATGAAATCGCCTTGGGCGCACAGGTCATCAACCAGCTTCCTGATTTGGTTCATTCTTCCTCCGTTGAGGAGCTTTCCGGAGGTCGGCATTGAACCTGACGAGATTCCCGACGGTTCATGTTGCCGGCCGAGGAAAACCTATTCTTGTCCCCTGTCCTTATATGAGCATATTCTGTGCCGGCAAAGTTGACGGTTGAGTTGTCGATTGTTTTGGATGAGTTACGTTAGTAGGAGGCGCTGCCGGCCCGGTGAGGCCGTTGGATGGGATCTTGAGAACGGTTGAAAAATCAACACGAGCCCTCGCAAACAAGGGAAGATCTATTTATTTCGAGTGCATATGCCTTGTGGGTTTTTCAACCATTCGTGTTTGGTTTCCAACCGGTAATTCCAAGGCTTCTCATATGATGCTTCAGCGACTCACGCGTTACTCCGAGGCGCACGGCCGCGTTCTTTATGCTGCCGTGGGACTCGTTCAATGCCTTGGTTATCAATGAGTGCTTAGTTTGACGTATTACCTCCGGCATGGTCCCGGCCGTCAAGAACGGGGCAGCCTCGGAGCTTTCGCCGGAAGCGTCGGGGAACGATTTTGATTCCCCGCCGAGGGCAAGGTGCTCAACCGTAATATGGCCCTGTCGGCATAGGATAAGGGCACGTTCTAGAACGTTTCTCAATTCCCGAACACCCGGCCAATGATACTTCTCCATCAGCTTCATCGCGTTGGAGTTCGGGGTCGGGCATCCGGCAAGCCCCATCTTCCTACCCAACCTGGAGATGAGATCACGTACGAGGATAGGCAGATCGTCGATGCGCTCCCGCAAGGGGGGCACCCTTATGGAGAAAACGTTGAGCCTATAATAGAGGTCTTTCCTGAATTTCCCGGAGTTCGTTTCCTCTTCCAGGTCGCGGTTGGTCGCGGCCACCAGCCTGACGTTGACCGACACGAATTTCTCTCCGCCGACACGGGTAAATGACTGGGTGTCCAGAAAGGTTAGAAGCTTAGCCTGTAATTGGGGCAGGAGCTCCCCCACCTCGTTGAGAAGCAGGGTTCCTCCTTCGGCCAATTCAAGAAGGCCCCGCTTGCGGCCACGGGCGCCCGTAAAGGCCCCGGGTTCGTGCCCGAACAGTTCGGACTCGGCCAAATCCGGGGCCGGCGCGGCGCAATTCATGTTGAGAAAAGGCCCACCGGCACGTCCGGAGTGGTCGTGGATCCGGCGGGCTACGTAATCCTTGCCGCTTCCGCTTTCGCCCAACAGGAGAATGGTGCTGTCCGTGTCCGCGCCCAGTCGAGCTTGTTCCAAGGCCCGCCGCATGGCCCCGGACGGGTATTGCAGATCTTGAGCCGTTTGTTCGGGGTCTCTCGGCCTTCGATCGGTCACATCGCGGCCGATGGAGCAGATGCCCGTTATCTCACCGGACGCGTCCCATACGGGGAACCTGATGAAACTGTAGGTTTTGCCGCTCGACTCGGTTGGGAAAGTGTGCTCCGACTCAACGGTGTGCCCCTGCAGTACCCGGAGCAGTTGATGTTCATGCCTTCGGGCAAACTCAGGGCCGAATACGTCTTTGCCCGTGCGGCCCATCACCTCCGCCGGGGTGCGGTCCACAGCGTTTAGAGCCGCGGGATTGGCGTGGGTATACCTTAATTGCTTGTCTTCTATGAAGATACAGTCCTGGGCCGCATCGAATACATTTCTGAAGAGCCGCTCGCCGGCACGCAACGCCTCCGTGCGCTCCCGGACCATTATTTCGAGGTTCGCTGCATGCTGCTTTACGATGTCTTGGGATTCCTTTAACTTGAGGAGCCCGGCCGTTCGGACCTTCAGTTCCAACAGATCGATGGGCTTGCCCAGGAAGTCGTTGGCGCCGGCCTCAACGGCCCGAAGGCGATCTTCCCGTTCCGTCATGATCGTTGCCATGATGATGGGAAGGTCGTGGAATTCCGGGTCGGCGCGAATTCGTCGACACACTTGGAATCCGTCCATCCCCGGCATCACCACGTCAAGAAGGACCAAGTCCACTCCGGATTTGAGCTTCTCCAACGCGATGAAACCATCCTGTGCGGTTTCCGATTCGTAGCCCAACGACTCCAGCATCTTGGTCGCAAGGAAACGATTCTCGTCGTCGTCGTCCACCACAAGGATGCGTTTGACG
>JAZDOF010000750.1:0-3113 GCA_043799015.1 Pseudomonadota bacterium
CCATCGGCATCCTCATTCCCCCCAGTATCACCATGATAATATATGGCATAATGACCGAGCAATCGATCGGAAAGCTGTTTCTGGCGGGATTGGTTCCGGGTTTGCTTATTTCGGCTTGTTTTATAGGCATCATCTACGTGTGGTGCAAGATCAATCCCGAGTTAGGCCCGGGTAGTACGGAGAGATTCACCGCTGCTGAGAAGCTGAGATCTCTCCCTGAATTCGGTCCGGTGATCATCATCTTTGCCGTGGTCATCGGCGGCCTCATGACCGGGGTCTTTACGCCCACGGAGTCCGGCACCATAGGTACCGTTGCGGTCCTGATACTCGCCGTGGCGCGTAGGAGTCTGAGTTTCAAAGCATTTGTCAAGTCCATAGATGAATCTTTGCGTGGGGCCGTAATGGTCCTCATTCTTATAGGCTGTTCCGCGGTCTTGGGGCATTTCCTCGCGGTAACCCAAATACCGCAGGTGGCCGCTGATTTTCTCGTGTCCTTGCCGCTTCACAAAGTACTCATCATGGTGATCATTTTCGGGTTCTATTTGTTAGGCGGATCGTTCATAGACGATTTGGCTTTCATGATCCTGATAACGCCGATATTGTTTCCGGCCGTACAGAAGCTGGGATACGACCCCTTGTGGTTTGGGGTCATGATCGGAATTACGCTGATGGTGGGAAGCATCATTCCCCCTGTCGCCATCAGCGTCTTTGTGGTGAAGAACATAACGGGCGAGCCGTTCAGCGTAATATACTCCGGCGTAATTCCATTTCTTGCCAGTTTCGTGGTCGTGGGCGCTCTGCTGTTCGTCTTTCCCCAACTGGCCACATTTCTGCCCGGTATTATGCTGGGAAAATAGCATTTTGATCAGCGCATCCGGGTATCTTGATTAATGCGCCGTGATATCGGAATGCCGCTCTATTTCATAGGAGATGATTAATGAGCTGTAAAGCTCCGACAGTTGCACTGGGCCTCATACTGTTGCTTTCGATGTTTCCCTCGGCCGTGCCGGCCCAAGACTCCGTAAATGTCGCAGGCGTGCTGGCTCTCACGGGAGTATTCGGCTTTGCGGGAACGGATACCGCAACAGCGCTCGATGATGCCTTTTCAATAGCTAATGAAGAAGGCGGGATCAACGGAAAGAAGATCAAATGGACCGTTGAGGACGGCCAATACAAACTGGATGTTGCGGTGCGGGCGTTCAAGCGAATCATGGACGCTGAAAAGCCCATGTTCATGTTCGGTGACAGTACTGCGCTGAGCAAGGCCGTGGCAAAGGATATCAATGAAAAATACCATGTACTATATACATCCAGTTCCTTTTCCGCGGAACTGGCCCAGCCGCGGTTAAACCCGCTCACCTTTCTGCCTGGGCCTACGTACGGCGATATGTTTGCCATTCTGCTCAGGTACATTGCCAAGGAAAAGCCCGGCGCAAGGGTGGTCTTTTTTTGCAGTGATTCCGAATTCGGAAAGGACCCGCTCCAATACGGTCGAATGACTTGTGAAAAATTGCGGCTTAAGCTCGCGGCCGAAATAGTCGTCCCTTTAGGGCTCAAAGATCTTTCCGCCTATGCTGATGAACTTCAGACCCATAACCCCGACTTCGTGATATTTCAAGGCTTTGTCGCAGATCCGGTCCCCGAAGTGATCAGAAAATGCAGAGAGCGTGGGATGAAGACAACCTTTATGGGTACCTTCTGGTGTGCCAACCGGTTGATCCTGGATAAGCTCGGACCGCTTGCGGAGGGCTACACGGTTGTAAATCCATACATGTACTGGTGGAACGACGACGTCCCGATGATAAGAAAGATTAGGGCCTACAGCGAGAAGAAGTACCCGGATGTGAAATATAGGGATAATACCTACATGCAAGGATTCATGTCCGCGCTGATTGCGGTGGACTGTCTCAGACGGGCCGATCAGACGGGTGAACTGAACGGACCCGGACTAATAAAGGCCCTCCGAGCCACCGCCAATTTCGATAGCGGAGGCTTGTGCCCGCCGGCCACAATGAGAAGCAACAGGTTGCCGGTGGGAAGAGTATGGAAGGCCAATGTGCAGAAAGGGATTTATGAACCGGTATCGGACTGGATCCGATTGGACCGGTACAGTGAATAGGACCGTTTCGAGCTGAAGAAGAAGATCGGTCACGGGCGGCCTGGGGAACCGTAGACCTCACTTGTTTCGAGCCCGCGGTTTCCAGGGGTAGGGCACGCAAAAAGGATAAGAGTTCCCGCAATCGTTACAGTGGGGACTGGACCCGTTTCCGCAAAAAGCAATATCCGCCGGCAGCCTACTCGGTTTGGTGACTCGGGATTTACGGCCCGACTGCCGATGTGAGGTCGCGCCGACGCCGGCATAGGGAGTGAAACAAACACGATGTACAATAATTTTAGTACATTAAGCGTTAATATCAAACAAGGCGTGGCAGTGATCGTGATGGACAATCCTCCGGTCAACCAACTGTCCGAGCATTTTGTTGCAGAGCTGTCCGCAGCCCTTAACGGGGCCTTTGAGGACTCCGAGGTGAAGGCGGTGGTGTTGACGGGAACGGGAAAGAACTTCATTGCCGGTGCAGACCTGAAGGAAATATACGGTTGTCGGGAAAGGGAGCCCTTGCTTGCCAAGGTAGAGTCGGCATCGGGGTTTCTCAACCGAATCGAACTGGGTCCCAAGCCCGTCATCGCGGCCATAAACGGCAACGTCTTGGGGGGAGGGCTGGAGATCGCCATGGCCTGTCATTACAGGGCGGTTTCCAGGGATGCAAAGCTGGGTCTCCCGGAAGTTCAATTGGGACTGATTCCCGGCGCCGGCGGAACCCAGCGATTGCCCCGCCTGATAGGCCTGACGAATGCCTTGGAAATGATTGCCTCCGGTGCTCCGATCAGTTCGGAAAAGGCCCTTTCGAGACGTCTCGTCGATGAGGTGGTCGCTCCGGATGAGGTGCTGGAAACGGCAGTCGAGGCCGCGCACAAATTCTTGGACGGCCGGCTTCCGCTGAACATTCGGAGAACCCGGTTCAAGCATCTCAGGCTCCCCAGCATAGGCGAATTGAAGGCGGTGACCGCGGAGGCAACACGAAAGTTCATTAGGAGGCCGGAGGCCGATTTCG
>JAZDOF010000758.1:0-7930 GCA_043799015.1 Pseudomonadota bacterium
ACCAAAGGAGCAGTGATGGGACGCAAGCGTTTCGTTGACTTGAGCATAAGTATCGAAGCAGGCCTTCCCTCTGATCCGCCGATGATGATACCGAAAATCGATTACGTAACCCACGCGGCGGGTGCGGAACAGATGAAGGAGTTCTTCCCGGGCATTACTACCGAGCAGTTGCCCGGGGGCTTGGGGTGGGCGTTGGAAATTCTTACACTTACAAGTCACAGCGGAACCCACCTTGATGCCCCGTATCACTATCATCCTACGATGGATAATGGGGCGCCGGCTCTCACGATAGATCAAATCCCATTGGAGTGGTGCTTTGGTGACGGAATAGTGTTGGATTTCAGGCGCAAAGCGGATGGCGACCGAATAACGGTAAATGACCTGAAAACGGAACTGGCCCGAATTGAGCATGAAATTCGACCTTTCGACATCGTCCTTATTCAAACCGGTGCCGATGCCGCTTGGGGTACGCCCCAGTACCTTGTGAAAGGTGCCGGCATGGATAGAGAGAGCACGCTGTTCCTCACCGAAAAGGGCGTCAAGGTGGTGGGGATCGATGCCTGGAGCTGGGACCGGCCTCTACCCTTTCTTGCCAAGGAATTCGCCGAGACGGGAAACCCCGGGGTAGTGTGGGAGGCCCATTTTGCAGGTATAGAAAGAGGGTATTGCCATATGGAGAAGCTGGCCAACCTGTCCGCCATCGGTCGCCCGAAGGGTTTTACCGTATGTTGCTTCCCGACGAAGATCAGGAACGCTACGGCGGGATGGGTGAGGGCCGTGGCAATAGTGGATGAGGATTAGTGCGGCGTTCCGCAATTCCCTTTGTAGTGTCCCACGGTTTTCAATGCTCCGCCGGCGGCGACCCCCCATTGCGGGCCGGGCCGGGCCTGATGAAGGATCGTAGGAGTTACTCTTAAACAGTACATGACGGAAAGCTCTCTCACCATTCTCCAAGGTTCGGGACTGACCAAACGCTTCGGCGGGCTGACTGCCGTGTCGAAGGTGGATTTCGAGATTCGTTCGGGAGAGATAGTGGGGTTGATCGGTCCCAACGGATCCGGGAAGACAACTCTATTTAACGTGATATCCGGGCTATTCAAACCGGATGAGGGCGAAGTTATCTTTAGAGGTCTGAGGATCGGCGGGCTCCCTCCCCACAGGATAGCCGCCATGGGTATAGGTCGGACGTTTCAAATCGTGCGGCCGCTTATGGATTTGACCGTCCGGCAAAACACCTCGACCGCCGTGCTGTACGGCCGAGAAGGCATAACGGATTCGCGGCATGCGTGGGACAGAGCCGGCGAGATCTTGGACTTCGTGGGCCTGGGCCACAAAATGAACGCGTATCCGGGGCAACTTGCCATTGAGGACCGCAAACGACTCGAGGTAGCACGCGCCTTAGCCCTCAAACCGGACGTTCTGCTTCTGGACGAGGTATTTGCCGGCTTGAACGCGCGTGAGGTCCAAGAGGCGGTTCACCTTACCTTTCGCATTAGGGACCAATTTACCGTTACGATCTTTATGATCGAACACGTGATGAAGGCCGTCATGGGAACTTGTTCGCGGATCATAGCGCTTCACCACGGGTTGAAGATTGCCGATGGATCTCCACAGGATGTCGCCGACCATCCGGAGGTGATCCGCGCTTATCTCGGGGCCGATTATGTTGCAGGTTGAAGACTTGGTGGTGAACTACGATCAATTGCGGGCCCTAAGAGGGGTTTCGCTTTCCGTGGACACCGGCCGAATGATCTCGCTGATCGGCTCAAACGGAGCCGGTAAGACCACCTTGCTGAACGCGATCTCAGGACTTATCCCCGTAGCAGCGGGCCGAGTCTTATGGAACGGACGAACCATCACGGGCCTGCCGCCCGACGAGATCTGTCGACTCGGAATAGTGCAGGTGCCCGAGGGCCGCAAGCTCTTTGCCGGGATGACGGTGCTCGAGAACCTGGAAATGGGCGCGTACCTCCGCGCTGCTCGTCTGAAGTTGCGGGACAATCTGAGTAAGGTTTTCGATATCTTTCCTCGACTGGCGGATCGTTGCCGGCAACGTGCGGGTAGCCTGTCGGGCGGTGAGCAGCAGATGCTGGCCGTGGGCAGGGCGCTTATGGCCGGACCCGAGTTGCTGGTTCTGGATGAGCCGTCTCTGGGTTTGGCGCCGGTCTCCGCCGCGGACATTTTCCGCGTGGTGGCAATGCTCAACAAGGAAGGTCTGAGCGTGCTGCTGGTTTCTCAGGAAGTGCGCCGGTCTCTGGCGGTGTCAAGCTATGGGTACCTGTTGGAAAACGGTTCTATCGTCGCATCCGGACCGTCTGAACTGATTCTGAACGACCCCCGAGTCAAGGAGGCATACCTGGGCCAGTGAGTGTTATAGCGGCTGCCGAAACTAATGTCCGTTTGAGGGCTCGGACATCGTCTTAGCTTCTGAGGAGAAATCCCCCCTACCCCCCTTTACAAAAGGGGGGTAATCATGCGTCCCCATGCGGCATTTTGGCCCTCCCCCTTACCGGGCTCCCGGTAAAAAAAAGGGGGGGGGATTTGGCTGTTTCGGACAAAACTTTTGGCAACCAGTATAATGGCCTTGAATAGACCCTATGGTGTGTGGAGATAGTTTTCGGTAAACCGGAGTTGTGGACAAATGACCGGGCAACACGAGCCAAGGAGGTAATGGACATGCAAAGAGACCGGCTGTGGCACATGATTATTGTCGGGATAGTCGCGGCACTCCTGCCGCTTTCCGCTTTGACGGCGGGTGCTCAGGATCAGAAGCAACCCCTGGTGATCGGAGGGTCTCTCCCGCTCACCGGCGATTCGTCCGAACCCGCTCGTTGGATTGAACGAGGCATGAAGTATTGGGCGGACGAAGTGAACTCCAAAGGCGGCTTACTGGGTCGAAAGGTAATCTTCAAGATTTACGACGACGAATCCAATGCGGGCAAAGCCGTCACGTTCGCCGAGAAAGCAATATCGGTGGACAAAGTGGACCTCTTGTTCGGGGGCTATCCGGGAACCGCCGCACGCGCGGTCATGCCCGTGGCGGAGAAGCACAAATACGTTTACGTATCCATGGGCGGCCACATGAAGAGCTTCGAACAGGGGTACACGTACTCTTTCGGGGCCCCCCCGCTGATGGGCGAGTGGTGGTACGAGGGTTTCTTCCAATGGTTGGAAACGATGCCGGCGGAGCAGCGACCCAAGAAAGCTGCGGTTTACACGATGAACACTCCGGTGGGAGCGTCCCTTATGGACTCCATATACCGCTGGACCAAGAAACTCGGGATTCAGATAGCGATAGACGAAAAATATAACCTCCCCTTACCCGATGCGACTCCGCTAATCCTTAAGGCCAAGCAAACCTCCTGCGACATACTTTTTGCCAACGGCCTGTTTCCCGACGGAGTGATGACGGTGCGTGCCGCGAAGGCGCTGGATTACAATCCCAAGGCGATAGTTCAGGGTATCGGTTCCGTGGTGCCCGCATGGGTAAAGGAATTGGGTCCTGAAGGCAACTATGTTTTCTCGGGGACATCGCTTCACAACAAGTTGACCTTCCCTGGAAACGACAAACTCAATGCCTATGTCAAGAAAGAGTACCAATTAGAGGGATATCCGCTATACTTCGGGTTCGGATACGCCTGGATGCAAACGTTGGGTCAAGCGGTAGAAGGGGCAAAGACCGTGGATCAGGATAAGATAAGAGCTTGGCTCAAGACCAACAAGGTCGATACGATTTGCGGGTCCATGACCTTTGATGAACGTGGCCTTCCCAAACCCATCAACTTCTGCACCCAGATCATTAACGGACAGGTCGAGTTGATTTGGCCCAAGGAGGTAAGGACGGCGGAGCCCGTCTATCCAAAGCCGGCCTGGAAGTAGGAGCCCGGCGCCCCGCACGGAAGAGGCGAGCGGTCCGGAGGAATTCCCACCGGGCCGCTCGACCCGAGTCAACGTCCGATCCCTAATGGTCCGAAAGGAAAGTCGGAGACCCACAAGATGAACTCCACCCTCGTACTTCAATCCCTGCTGAGCGGAATTATGATGGGATCCGTGTACGCCCTGCTGGGGTTGGGGTTCTCTATCACCTGGGGCGTGATGAAAGTCATCAACATCTCTCATGCCGCGTTCGGTCTGTTGGGGGCTTTTCTCGCTTACTCGATGCTGAATCTTTGGGGGATCGACCCCATCCTGTCCCTAGCTTTCACCGTGCCGCTGATGTTTCTTGTTGCGTGCGCGATATACCGTTTTCTCGTGGCGCCTATAACAAAGGCTCGGAACGTGATTGTATCCTCGATGATTTTGACCTTCGGCGTAGCAATCATCCTCGAGAACATTATGCAGTTGATTTGGGGGCCTGACCCCAGAGTGTTGACGACCTCATACACCAGTAAAGTGTTCGTTGTTGGAGGGCTTTATTTTCAGTATCCCAGGGTGATCGGATTTGTTATGTCCGCGGTGGGTGTGCTTATTATACACCTGTTTCTCACGCGGACCTTCACGGGCAAAGCCGTGCGGGCCGCCTGGCAACAACCCGATGCCGCCCAGCTCTGCGGGGTGAATCTGGGGCGCATCAGCATGATTACCTTTGGGATGGCGGTGGCTTCGGCCTCGGCCGGAGGTGTGGGGCTGGCATTCCTGTACTCTTTTGAACCCTATGCTCATAATTTCTGGCTGGTTTACCTATTTCTAACGGTCATCGTGGGGGGGGTGGGTAATGTATTGGGGACCGCGGGAGCAGGGGTCATTATCGGTGTGATAACAGGATTGTCACTAGCGTTCTTGCCTTTTCAATGGGTTAACTTATTGACCTTCGGACTGCTCATGGTCGTGCTGTTGATACGTCCGCAAGGTCTGTTCCGCGGCGAGGTGTGACATGGGCCGGCCCGCCTCTTCAACCGGCCTCTCCGTAACGGAACTGATTCTAATCGCAGCACTTGCCGTACTCCCATGGCTCGGCATTCCCGTTTATTTCGTTTCGTTCATGTTCACCCTATTCTTGTACGTTTGCCTGGCATCTTCCTGGAGCATCATCGGAGGACTGGCCGGGTACCTGTCTTTCGGACACGCGGCGTTTCTCGGTATCGGGGCATACTCCACCGCGATCATCGCCAAGGCCTTGGATCTGTCTCCACTGGGAACGCTCTTTTCAGTCATTCCGGCGGGAGCGGTTTCGGCCTTGATCGCTCTTGTCATCGGGTACCCTTGCCTTCGACTTCGCGGCCCTTATTTCGCCGTAATAACGCTTTGCTTCGGCTTCGTGGCGCAACTTGCGGTAAAGAATCTGGCGTTTACAGGCGGAGCGGACGGTCTGTGGCTCAAGGCCATGGACTTGCCCATTCACGCAAGTAGGTCCGTGTCGTATGAAATGATGCTCTTGTTGACCGTCCTAACCGTATTCACGGCCGGAAAGGTCTGGGGATCGAAGTTCGGGGCCGGCTTACGGGCGATCAAAGAGGATGAAGAAGTAGCCCAGACCATGGCGATCAACGCCCCGAAGCTGAAGCTGACCGCGTTTGTCATCTCCGCGTTCTTTCCCGGCATGTGCGGAGGTATTTTCGCATGCTATCTTACTTATATTCATCCCGATATCGTATTCGACGTGAATATTTCAATCCTCATCGTGCTGATGGCATTGTTCGGAGGCGGGAATCACCGGCTGGGGGCCGTTGTCGGGGCCGCATCCCTCACCCTGGTCAACGAAGGGTTGTCAACCTTCGTGAAGGCCGAATCGGCTCGTATTATCTATGGATGCCTGTTCGTGGCGGTCATCATCTTTATGCCTAACGGAATCATAGAATACCTAGGAAATATTCGTTCGCGTTCGGGCGAGACACATAGGTGAGCCGGTCGGCCGACGTAGTGCCGCCCCCTTTTCGGAGCCCCCGCGTTCGAGCACTTCAAGCGTTATGTTCCGGGGCTGATGATCGCGGAGAACACGACCGTTGAAGGGCTCATGATTCTCAAAAGGCAGATGAATCAGGTTGCACTCAACTGGATCTCTTTAATGATTATGCTGGATGCTCTGCTAATTAATCCCCTATAATTCTTGGAGATGATTATGGGATGACCCTACTTTGCTCCACGGGATTTCAAATACTCAACGATCTCTGACCATTTCTTCTCCATGGCTAAAGTCAAGGCGGTGCGTCCCTTGTCGTCCTTGGCATTCATGTCGGCCCCCTTGTCGGTTAGGAGCTTTACCGCCTCCAGGTTCCCTTTCCGGGCAGCGGCCATGAGAGCCGTTAGGCCTGTGTTTGCCCCAGCATTCACATCAGCTCCCTTGTCTACGAGAAGTCTTATTATGTCAAGGTCGTCATCGAGAACAGCAGTTAGCATAGGAGTATGTCCGAACTGGTCGTCCTTGGCATTCACGTCAGCCCCTTTGTCAATTAGAAGTCTCATTGCCTCAAGGTTGCGCAGTACGCCGGCAGCCGATATAACCGGACAGCCGTGTCTATCTTTGAAATTCACGTCGGCTCCCTTGTCGATTAGAAGTCCTATCAAATCAAGGTGGCCTTTACCGACAGCAAGGAAAAGACTCGTGGTGCCGCCGCTGTTCTTGGCATTCACATCTGCGCCCTTAGCCAGCAGAAGTTTGGCTACCTCTGCTTGACCTTCGTACGCGGCCAACATCAGTGATGTCGCGCCGTCTTTGGTCTTTGCGTTAACGTCCGCTCCCTTGTCCAGGAGATCCTCAACCACGTCTCTCTTACCCTTTGTCGCAGCAATCATAAGTGCTGTAATGCCGTCCTTATCCTTGGCATTAACATCCGCTCCTTCATTCAAAAGGCGTTTCACATCTTCCACCCGACCATTGGAAGCCGCTTCCGTCAAATCCTCATTTTTGTCTGCGGCATAAACGATACTCGCACCAGTTACCATAGTGATAATCACAAGAGCAGTTAATCCAATAAGTAGCACGTTTCTTCCTTTGGTCATCAGCGGCTTCCTTTCCGTTATCGTGCTGTGGTCCGGTTGTTGCCATAGCCTTCCGCGTCCTATTGTAGGATCTCACATTATATGGTCTAAAATCGGGGGTTTCTTGCCACATTGCGTGGATTTTCGGTAACGTTTACCGGATTATTTGATCCAACCGTCTGGGGATGGACTGAGGAAAGTCCCGGTCTTGCATTCTACCTCCAGGCAAGTATCTCGTCCGCTCCACAATCCTAACACAGTTCCTCCATATTATCTCCACATTGACCCTCTACACTCACTTCAGACGAGCAAAGTCCCGGTGCCTGCCTGCCGCCGGAGTTTGCCGGCCTCAAGTATAACTTGCTCCAACAGGAGGGAATTTCTATGAAAAGGACGACCATCGTGTTGGTGCTCGGAATGCCGGTAATTGCATCAGCGTAACCGTTCGCCAGGACGGGTCTTTGAATCCGGAAAACTTAACCACAAAGTCACCAAGACACGAAGAAAAACCTGAAATGATACATGAACGTCTGTTGCTCATCAATCGGCGTCCGACCTTGAATCCGGAATTTGGATCGGCCGGAAGGTTTCTGAAGATTATTGACCTTTGATTTCTTTGTGCCTTCGTGGTGAACGATTACAGATCATCCGGATCACGAATCTTGGCGGAGCCGGCAACGCAATATTACTCTTTCGGTTCCGGCGCCCTCCCCGGGCAACTCCGAACGGATGCCCTTCCTTAATGCCGAACCCCCCGGAAATCTCCCGGCGCTACCTCTCGCTAAGTGTGTCGTCCGTCCAAGCATAACGTAGCGTTCTTCATGGCATGGGTCAATAGCTCCCCCCAACCTCCTCTTTTCCGGGAGCCGCCCCGGGGTCTACGCAAAGGCCCCCGCCGGAGCCCGCATTTCGGTAGGATGGCAGCAAACGGCGCAAATGCTGATGTGAGACTTGAGCTAATATGCATATCATCCTGTTTTTTAGTTTATTTTTGGTTGACATTGATTGTGAT
>JAZDOF010001071.1:0-7650 GCA_043799015.1 Pseudomonadota bacterium
TCATAGCGAGTCTGGTACTGGTCTTTCTTCTGAACAACCCCAGGTGGGCCATACCGATTAGGACCGGGGACTTTTTCAACTCGGTGTCTCTCACCTTCGAGCATGCCGACCAGCTCTGGCTATGGCGAACGGGGTTCATCCTGGGCGGCCTGGCCCTTGCCCTCATTATCCCCCATTTCTGGTGCCGGTATCTTTGCCCCACGGGCGGGTTGCTGGAACTCTTGAATCGGGTCTCGTTCGTGAAGTATTTCAAAACCTCCGCATGTAATGCCTGTGATTCTTGTCGAAGCGTCTGCCCGGCTGAGACGCGGCCGGCGGAAGTCAACTGCGTGAATTGCGGCGATTGCCGGGAGACGTGTCCGGTGGATGCAATAAGCCTGGGACGTGGGGAAAAGAAGGGCGAGGTACAACAGGCACGGGCGGCTTAGTGCCCCAGTCCCGCTCCTTGAATTTTGCGGCAAAGCCGGCCCGGCGGAACCAAGGTAACGTAGCGGGGTTTATCCCCGCCCGCCGTCGGCGTCCTGGGAACGGGCGGGGATAAACCCAGTAGCTACCGATGTTTGTTTCGATTCACTCAACCGTTCAAGGTTCCCGCAATTCTCAACGCGTGACACTACCGAGGAACAGCCGCACGAAATAGTCTGATTTTATTGTAGTAGTCCATCAACCGGGCGTAGCTTGACCGGTAGCCGTCCGTCGGGGTCGTTGCCGTAAGGATAGCTGTTGCCCGAGAGGGGAGACACCGTGCAGATTCCCGCCCCAGGCCCCGGCGAGAAATCAAGATGCTTCCTGCAAAATGGCTTCCACAGTCCGTGGTCGCCACCTATTTGGACCGCTCAATCGCTGTAATGCTCGGTCTTACGCACTCCTGCGGCCTTGATTCTATCCACGGTTTCCCGCATCACCTCAAAGACGTTTTCCCTAATATCCCCGGCAACGACGACGTACAGCAGATCGTCGCCCACCTGAAGCTCTCCCTCAAGCGCCTCGATTTCAACGGCAACGATACCTGGCCGAGACCGGGCCCAGCTTCGAACACGCTCGATCTCGTCGTGATTCACCTGCACTCGAAGCGAGGTTACGTGTCTTTGCCCTGATCTATCGGAGTCCCTCACAATTCCGTTGTGGCAGAGAATCATCCCTGCCTTGGAGATCTCCGGGTGTGCTTTCACTCGTCGGACCAGGCGGTCTAAAGATATCGGCTCGGTTGCCACAATACGCACTCCTATCCGCTGACGTAACTTGGCAGGCAAGATTTTAAGTAATCGTTCACCACGACGTATGAAGAATGAACCAAGAAGCGCACGGCCCTTGGGCTTTCCTAGGAGGCTGTCGGACTGGGAATTGAAATCATCCAAAATTCCCGCCCGGATTTTTTGAAAACAGTCGGAATGGACCCGTTAGTTTCAGTGGAACATTGAACGGGTCGAGATTCCGCCTGTAAAGGACGTGTGTAACGTCAGGATGCGGTTGTTTTTGGGCTCTCCCGACCTATCCGGTCAAGCCATAGAGCCTTTTCAGGTTAAAGGCGATGCAGACGAGATTCCATTCACCTTTTACCGCGTCCAAGCCGCGTAAGAGAAATCGGCGAAAGCCCATTACCGACTTGATGATGCCAAAGACAGGCTCAATAGTGCTTTTTCGCTTGGCATAGACTGCTTTGCCCGCTTGTGTTTTAAGTCGATGCTTCATAGTGTCTACGGCGTTGGCGGGACCAAGCAAGGGGGCGGGTTCTTGGAACCGCTCCATGGGCGACGGATGGTGGCTTTCTCGCTTGACCGCTATGTAAGGTGTGATATTATTTTGTTCGCAAAGATTTACGTTGCCCTCACTGAAAAAGCCGTTATCAGCCGCTATATCCGTAACGGCTCCGAGCCCTTGTGGTAACTGCTTCAAATTGGTCAAGGCCGGCTCCAGCTCTTGTTTGTCGTTAGGAGCTTGGCTGACGTGAGAGGTAACGATCAGCATGGTTTCAGCGTCTACACCGGCCTGGGCGTTGTATGCCTGCTCGAAGCCGCCACCGGATGTCGGCATGATGCGCGATTCGTCGTCGGTCAAATTAACCTGGTCTTTTTCCGTTGGACCGGGTGTTGGCGGCTGCGGTGGCTTACCACCGGTCTTTTTACCGGTTTGTTGTTCTTTCTCGGCTCGCTCGGCCATTTTGGCGTTGTATGCCTCTTGTTCCTCGGCATGCCGCTGCGCCGCACGCCTCTCGATTTCAGTCTTGGCTTCCTTAATTGCCGCAATGCGCTTCCGGCGGATCGAGATTTCAGCGGGAACATCCATGCCGTCGGGAATATCAGAGTTGTCGGCCGATTCAGCCTTTTGCAGCAGCTCAGTGACCTCGGCCTCAAGCTGCTTTTCCAGCTTACAGGCATGGCCGTAACTCAGCGCCTTGTGTTTGGAGGCATTGGCGTGAACTTTGGTTCCATCGATATTAACCTTGCCCAGCTTCAGAACCTTCATCTGGTGAGCAATAGTAAGTATCTCCACAAATATGCCCTTCAACTCAGGCAGAAATCGCTTACGGAAGGCGGCGATTGTATCATGATCGGGATGAGTGTTGGCCGCGATGTAACGGAAAGCTACAGAGTCATAAGTACTGCGCTCCAGCTTCCGACTTGAAAACACTCCCGTGGCATATCCGTAAAAAAGAAGCGCCACCAGCATCTCCGGGTCGTATGGCTTCGATCCGCGACCGGAATAGGAAGCTTTGAGAGCCCACAGGTTGATTTGCTCGACAATTTCGACCACAAAGCGGGCCAGGTGGTTTTCCGGTAACCAGTCCTGAACCGACGGCGGCATGAGATAGAGCGTTTCTCTATCAACATCGCCAAATGTCACCTTCATATATATGCCCTCTTTGGGATCTGGAATAACCATATGATTTATTGAGAAATATACCGCGAAACCGATGCGGCGCGCAAGAATAAAATGCTGCTAATTCACATAATATCAGGAAGTTGAACAAATATATTTCGCCAAAAAAGTTGAGGACGGTCAGGTGAAAGTCCGACAGGCTCCTAGTATTGACTACCGCCGAAGGCCCGATTAGAATCTGACGTCAGATTCTAATCGGGCATCTGAAGGAGATACCCATGACCTATTCGCTATTATCCGAGTTCAACGAACAGGCCGACAATCTACCCCGTCGGGAACGAGAAAACATGCGACAACGGGGCGAGATTCTCCAAGCGGCTTTAAGACTTTTCTCGGAAAAGGGGTATCACAATGTTTCCATGCATCATATCGCCAAAGAAGCGGTGTTCGGCATAGGCACTTTATACAAGTATTTCAATAATAAAGAGGAATTGTACAAATCCATCATTACCGGTGTGGCGGAGAGATTTCACCACGCGATTATGCAGGCCCTGGAACAGGAACAAAACCCCCTTCAAGCCGTCAAGAACCATATCGCCCTCCGTCGGCTGGTCTTTTTCGACAATCTACCCGTGGTGCGGCTATATTTTGCGGAAACCGGAGGAGCCGGCATGAACATAAGGGCCGGTTTCGACCGCGAGCTTCTTAAACAACACGATGAATTCATAGATAAATTGGCCTCGGTTCTTGAAAGGGGCGTCAAGGAGGGCGTCTTCAGGGCCCTCGATCCCTTTCAAATGGCCTTGGCGCTGGACGGGATAATCAACACCTTTCTCTTTCGGATGATGGAAGATCCCGACCGGTTCCGAATCCATGATGACCTGTCGAGTGCCGCGGACATATTCTTCGAGGGGGTGCTTAGGAAATAGGTAACTGGAGACGCCCGGTGGTCGAGCGACTTCAAACACGAACCGACGGAGAAGAAGGAGAGCGAGGCGTACAGGGAGAAGGAACGACGATGAGGACATGGGAAAGGGACAAAACTCTCGGCAACGGCTATGGATGGTTTATGGCACTAGCGGCTCTTTTAGCAGCCTTTCCGACCGGCGGGTGCGACCGTCCGCGGCAACCCCCCCCGCCCTCTGCGGCGGAAGTGGCTACTACAACCATCCAAACGCAGGAACTGGTCCTGACCACCGAATTACCCGGGCGAACTTCCGCGTACCTCGTCTCGGAAATCCGGCCCCAGGTCAATGGAATCATTCAGAAACGGTTCTTTGTGGAAGGGTCGGACGTGAAGGCCGACCAGGTACTCTATCAGATCGATCCCGAGACGTTTCAAGCCGCGCTGGACAGCGCATTGGCCGCTCTCGCGAAATCTGAAGCCCATCTTCCCCTCACCCGTCTGAGATTCGAACGATACAAGGGGTTGCTTGCCGAAAAGGCGGTTAGTCGGCAAGACTACGAAGAAAAAGAGGCGGCCCTAAAGCAGGCGGAAGCGGACATTCAGTATTGCCGGGCGGCGGTAGAAACGGCCCGCATCAATCTTGCCCATACTCGGGTCACTGCTCCCATCTCCGGGCGAATCGGCAAGTCCAACGTGACCGACGGGGCTCTTGTAACAGCCTATCAACCCCTGGCACTTTCGGTCATTCAGCAACTTGATCCCATCTACGTGGATGTTCCCCAATCTACTACGGATCTGCTGCGACTGAGGCGCCGCTTAACGGACAACCGCCTTCATCAGAACGGAAAGAGACAAGACAAGGTCAAACTTGTCTTGGAGGACAACACCGCCTATCCATTGGAGGGGACTTTTCAGTTCCGCGACGTGACGGTGGACCCCACGACCGGGTCCGTCGTGCTCCGGGCGGTCTTTCCGAACCCCGACGGGATTCTTCTGCCGGGCATGTTCGTCCGCGCCGTGGTGAAAGAAGGGGTGAATGAACGGGCCATGCTTGTACCTCAGCAGGCGGTGGCGCGCGATCCAAAAGGCAAACCCGTCGCAATGGTCGTAGGTGCCGATGACAAAGTTCAACAGAAAATGCTTGTACTGGATCGTGCGGTCGGCGACAAATGGCTGGTCTCTTCAGGCCTCGAACCCGGTGATCGAGTGATCATTGAGGGTCTGCAAAAAGTGCGGCCCGGCGCTTCCGTGAAGGTTGTCTCGCTTGCTCCCGCTCGAAAGGCCGATTCACAAGCGGGGAACCCGGCCCCATCGCCGGCAAAACCGAACTGACGGAGGCGCTGGATGTTATCGAGATTTTTTCTGGATCGCCCTGTTTTTGCCTGGGTTATCGCGATCATCATCATGGTGGCGGGCGGCTTGGCGATCCACAATTTGCCCATATCGCAATATCCCCCCATAGCGCCGCCATCCATCGCCATCGACTCTTTTTATCCGGGTGCTTCAGCCGAAACGGTCGAAAACAGCGTTACCCAGATCATAGAACAGAAGATGACCGGCTTCGACAAGATGCTGTACATGTCGGCGACAAGCGATTCCGCGGGTGCTTCCCGAATTCAATTGACCTTTGCCCCCGGCACGGACCCTGACCTTGCCTGGGCCCAGGTTCAGAATAAGCTCCAGCTTGCCATGGCAAGCTTGCCCGACGTGGTGCAGCGCCAAGGTGTGAAGGTCGGCAAATCCACAAGGAACTGGCTGATAATCGTGGGCTTAATCTCGGAAGATGGGAGCATGGACGGAGATGACCTGAGAGACTATGCTCAATCAAATCTTGAAAAGGTGTTGGCTCGAGTGCCTGGTGTCGGTGAGGTGGAAACCTTCGGCACCCAGTATGCCATGCGCGTCTGGCTGAACCCCGACAAACTGACGAATTACCATCTCACCGTCCAAGATGTCATTTCGGCCCTTCGTGCCTATAACGTGGAGATCTCCGCGGGTCAATTCGGCGGAGCGCCTGCCGTGGAAGGCGGGCGTTTGAACGCGTCGATCGTCGTCCAGAACCTGCTCAAGACGCCCGATGAATTCGCGGCCATACCCATTCGCATAAATCCGGACGGCTCGGTCGTGCGAATCAAGGACGTCGCACGCACGGAATTGGGTACGGAGGCCTACGACGTCGTAGCAGAGCATAACGGCAGACCTTCCGCGGCCTTGGCCATCCGGCAGGCTGCCGGCGCGAATGCGTTGGATACCGCTGATGCCGTCAAACGACGACTGGACGAGATGAGCCGGTATTTCCCGCCCGGGATGAAAGTGGTTTTCCCTTACGACACAACCCCCTTCATCAGAGTGGCCATTGAAGAGGTGGTTAAGACTTTGTTCGAGGCGGTTCTGCTGGTCTTCCTGGTCATGTTCCTTTTCTTGGGGAACATGCGCGCCACCTTGATCCCTACCATTGCGGTGCCCGTGGTTATCCTCGGCACATTCGCAGTCCTCGGTTATTTCGGATTTTCCATCAACATGCTGACCATGTTCGGCATGGTGCTGGCCATCGGGCTCCTTGTGGACGATGCCATCGTGGTGGTGGAAAACGTGGAACGCATCATGCACGACGAGGGGCTCTCGCCCCGGGACGCCACGGCAAAATCCATGGACGAGATCACCAGCGCGCTGATCGGCATTGGGTTGGTGCTGTCCGCGGTATTCGGGCCCATGGCGTTTTTCGGCGGTTCCACCGGCGTCATCTATCGCCAATTCTCCGTGACCATTATCTCGTCGATGCTGCTTTCGGTGATGGTTGCGTTGATCCTCACGCCGGTTCTCTGCGCATCCCTGATCAAGCCGTTGCCCTCCGGACAGGAGCCTTCTCGGAAATCGTTTTCGCCCTTAAGGTTTTTCTTCCGATGGTTTGAGCGCTTCTTTTCCCGCGGGCGAGATGTCTATTTGACCATAGTAGGTCATGCTCTCTCGCATAAGCTTCCTTACTTACTTGTTTTCCTACTTATGGCCGTTGCGATGGGATTTCTGTTCCAACGCATGCCTACGGCTTATCTGCCCGACGAAGACCAGGGAATGCTGTTTGTGCAGGCCATGCTGCCCGCGAACTCTACCTTGGAACAGACCCAAAAGGTCCAGCAACGTGTCAGAGACCATTTTCTCATTGATGAAAAGGACGCTGTCGAAGACATAATGACCATATCCGGAAGCAGCTTTTCCGGGAGAGGACAGAACGTGGGCCTGGCGTTCGTCAAACTCAGGGACTGGAAACTACGGGATAAACCGAACCTGAAGGCGGATGCCGTGGCCGGAAGAGCAATGGGGTCCTTTTCAAAGTTCCGGGATGCAATGGTGTTTGCATTCCCGCCCCCGGCCGTAATCGAACTGGGCCAGGCAAAGGGTTTTGATTTTCAATTGCTGGACAGGGCCGGCCTTGGCCACGCGGACTTGATGGCCGCCCGAAATCAGCTTCTGAAAATGGCTGCGTCGGACCCTTCATTGACGAGGGTGCGACCCAACGGCTTGGAAGACGTTCCGGAGTATCGAGTGGATGTGGATTGGGAGAAGGCGGGGGCGCTGGGGGTTTCCATCACGTCCATCCACAATACCGTTTCCGCGGCCTTCGGAAGCGCGTATGTCAATGATTTCGTTCAAGCCGGGCGGATCAAGCGTGTTTATATGCAGGCGGATGCCCCTTACCGTATGTTGCCTAAGGACCTGGAAAGACTCTATGTGCGCAATTTAGCGGGAAAGATGACCCCTTTTTCTTCATTCGCATCGGGACACTGGACTTCCGGCGCTCCTAAGCTCGAACGCTACAATGGTTTTCCGTCCATGAACATCTGGGGTGAGCCTGCGCCGGGGAAGAGCTCCGGTGAGGCGATGCGGGCCATGGAAGAGGGTGTGTCGAAATTGCCCCAGGGCAC
>JAZDOF010000770.1:0-5388 GCA_043799015.1 Pseudomonadota bacterium
GTGGGGTGCGGCAGCTCCATGCCGCATTGCAGACAGAACTTCGCGTTGTCTGGAAGTTCCGTCCGGCATTTCGAGCACCTCATGGTCCCTCCGCGAGCCTGTCCACCAGCGACATACGTGGAGTCTTTACGTGGCGATGAAAGATACTGTTAAGGAATAAAAGGAGACTATCCCAATCCTACCGGCGATCACACACCAGTCTAATCGCCGGCGGGGCGCTTTGTCAACCGCTTTCTGAGGTTACGGGATGTTTGGGGAACACGGCCGGCATGCCGCGGCACGCGGGATCAATGTCTTATCTTATTGATGCAGCGGACGATTTCGTCGACAAAGCGCGGGAAAGAGAATGCCTTCCCTGTCTGAAAGCCTCCCTTTTGCCTATGTCCGGAAATTCACGGCAAAACGGGAGATCCGTGGTTCAGGTTGCGTTGATGCGTCACATCGTCTTTCTCGATTTCTTGTCGACCACGGGACCTCGGACTTCGCCCGGTGAGCCGTCCATGCAGCCTGTTGCGGAATTGAGAGCATCCAGGTCGTGGTCAAGGCCAAGCTCCCGGAACATTGTCCTTGCCGTTTGCAGATACTCCTCCGCCTTGCCCTCGGCAGGCTCCGGGGACGTACCTTTGACCGAAAGTGCGTAAACGGCCATTGACGCATAGGTTCGGGCGAGCTGAGGACGTGCCCCGAGATCTTCCCCTTCTCTAATCGCCTTGTGCCACCACTTAAACGCCCCTTTGTGATCGTGGATCAGCCATTTATAAACACCCATGAGTCTGAACGCATCAGTTCTATATAACGCGGCCTTCCTGCATGTCTTGACCAGGAGCTTCCCCGATCTCAGCGCATCCTTGCGATATTTGGCAGCTTCTCTACGGAGGTCCTTTCCGAGAGCCGCTTCCAAACCGTGCAGGCAGTATTCAAAACGGCTTCGATGGAAGAATGCCGCCTGCATTGGAACCGCCCTCACGTCGGACCTGATGCGGTCGGCTTGATCGAGCGCCTTCGCCGCTTCCTCATGTTCATTTCTCAACAGCCGTATCAACGCTTCCAAAGAATGCATGGTCAGTGCGTTTTGCGGCCAGTCATTTTTCCGGACAAGTTGAATCCCACGGTTCACCTCGTCAAGAGCTTCCTTGATACGGCGGCTTTCAATGAACAGATGAATGTTCACCAGGTAACGGAGGAGATGGTAAATGTCGTTCTCATCGGCTTCGGCGAATTCCGCGAGCTTGTTCGCCATCAACCGTGCCGCATCGAAACGCCCCCGGTAGATTTCCGGAAGTGCCTGCCAGTAGCAGTGTTGGGCGGCCCAAAACGTTTCCCCGATCCGAAGGTTCCTTTTCACCAATTCATCGCCGTACCCGGTGATCTCGTTCCATAGGCCTTTCAGGAAAAGGTGCTGAGTATCCATAAGATCGTATACAATCAATTGCTTGGCATCATCCTGGTCCAGCCTGGGCTTTGCGTAATCCAGGACCTTTCTTGCGATGCGGAGAGAAAGACCGATAAAGGAGAAGAGGGTACTGGCCCCTGCCAGGATGCCGATTCCAAACTTGAATTTCGTGAGATCGAAACGGACGATGGTGCCGTAAAAGTAGAAGAATTCCACGAAGAACCGCTTGGGATTTGTTACGACCAGGGCCTGGGCCTTCTTGTAGAATAGGTCCACCATTTCGGCATCATGCGGTGTCGGTGTCTTTTTGAACCAACGGGATGGAAAGTACAATGCCCGGAGGAATGTCATGAAGCTCTTCGTGAATCGGAACGCAGTTGAGAGCGAAGTCTTGGGCAACTCTCCCCAGTAGTAGTTTAGAGCCTTGTCAAAATGCTCCACCGCATCCGGGTAGCGACCCCGGTTGAAGAATGCCGACGCTATGTTCTTTTCGAGCATGGCGACCTTTTCCGGGTCCGCGTTTGCGCCCGTCAGCCTCCGATAAATGTCCAGTGCGTCCCGGTAGTAGTTGAGCGCCTCATTGGACGCGGCTGATTTCAGGGCCTCTTCGCCGGCCTTGATCAAGAACTCCTCGGCTTTCTCCAGGCTCTCTGCCTTGACGTGATGATAGGCCAATGTCCCGTAAAATTCGCGTATTCTCTCCCGAAAAACCCGTTCCATGGACTCGGCCACTCTCAGATGAAGCCGTTTCCGCTGCTGCAACAGGATTGATTCGTAAGCCGCCTCCTGAGCAAGGGCATGCTTGAACCGATACTCCAGCTCGTCCGATCTCATACGGGCACGGATGATCTGCACATCCATGAGATGTGCGAGCCGGTAATCCACGTCTTCTATGGAATCCGCCACATCCTTGACGACACGGTCGAAAAAGCTTCTCCCGATCACCGAAGCGATCTTGACCAGATCCCGTGTTCGTTCCTCCAGCCGGTCTATCCTGGCCACAAGGACGTCGTTAATGGTCGGCGGAATTACCACCTCCTCGATCTTCTCCGTAACCTGGAAGTCGCCATTCTTTCTCTCCACGGCCCCATCGTCGATAAGGGAACGCACCACCTCTTCCAGGAAGAACGGATTTCCGCCCGACCGGTCGATGATGCTCGCTTTAAGCGGGCCCGGAAGCGCTCCTTTCTTCAACATGTTGTCGATCATGGTCCCGCTTTCGGTACCGTCCAACGGCGGTAGCTGCATCTCCACATAAGAGCCGGGAACTCTAGCGCAAATCGCCTTGACCGTTCTCTCGCCGGGCTCGGAATACCAGGGCCGAAAGACGTTGATAAACACGATCCGGTGTTTTTCCACAAGCTTACAGACCGCCTCCAGAAGCTCCAGGGAACTGGTGTCCGCCCAGTGAAGATCTTCCAGGACCACGACTGTCGGCCTCAGCTGGGCCGCCTTGATTACGAGGTCGCGTACGGTCTTGATGATAAGCTTTTGCAGCGCCTCGCCCTCTATGCCTTTGACTCTTTCGGCGTACCTTCCCCTGAGCTTCATGCCCATGAGAGCGGCAATAAACGGCGCTATCTCGTCTCGCTCGTCGGGTGCGACCTCGTCCACGGCTTTCTCAAGCTTGTCAAAGGCCGTATCTTGGGTGTCCCCCGCCGTCTTCCCGATCCACTGCCAAAGAAGATCTACGATGGGATGGAAGCTCAGATTCTTTCCAACGGAGACGGCCCGGCCCTCGAGTAGGTTGACGCGTTTCATGATTTCGCGCTTCTTCAACTCGGCGATGAGCCGGGACTTGCCGATCCCCGGCTCACCGATGACATTCACCACCGAGCCCGCGCCTTCGACGGCCTTCATGACCTGCAATTCAAGTTGCTTCAACTCATTCTTCCGCCCCACCAACTCGGACGATACCATCCGGTCGATCTGGGCCGATCTATGACCCGGCCTGGTTCCGATAACCCTGAAAATGTGAACCGGGTCGGACCTGCCCTTGATTTTCCTGAATCCGAGATCCTCGAAGAGAAAAGCGCCCTTTGCACGGACATAAGTCTCGCGTCCCACCAGAATTTCCCCGGGTGCGGCGAGGTCGCGCAACCTCGATGCAACATTGACCGCATCGCCGGCCACTCCGTGAGCGCCTTTTTCCGGGTAGGCATCGGCCGTCACCACGAGGCCGGTGTTGATGCCGCTGTGCATGGTCGGCGGCGCTTCGAGCTTTTCCCGGTACTGCGGGCTCAGAGACTTCACGAGATCGTGAATCTCAATCGCGGCCTGTACGGCACGGATGGGATCGTCCTCATGGGCGCGGGGGACCCCGAAGAACGCCAGAACCGCGTCGCCCATTATCCGCTCGATAAAGCCGTCGTATTTGGCGATGACGTGCTTGGCCCGACCGAAGATACGAGAGGTGATCTCCTTGACTTCTTCCGGGTCGAGCTTCTCGGTCATGGCCGAGTAGCCCGCGAGATCACAGAAAAGAGCAGTGATATGCTTACGCTCGGGCTTGCGACGGCGGTGTTCCTGGTCGGACCGGAGAGGCCGCTCGAGGGCCGGGGCGGGGCGCGGCAGTTCCATGCCGCATTGCAGGCAGAACTTCGCATTGTCGGGAAGTTCGATCCGGCATTTCGAGCACCTCATCGGTTTCTCCGATGGGCCGTATGCCGGCAACGGACGCGGGATGCGTACATAACCATGGAAGATGCCGTTAAGGAATTGATGGCGGCCGTCCCTCTTGCACCGGCGGTTTTCCACCAGTTTAATTGCCGGTGGGCCGCTTTGTCAACCCGGCTTCTCAGGTCACCGGATGTTTGTGGGGTTAACCCACTGACCCATTTGACATAAATAGGCTCCCATGATACTTTGGGTCCAAGGAGGAACGCCGTCATGGAAACGAGGAAAGTGGATTCACGAGGTCGAATCAATCTCGGCAAAGAGTTCGCCAATAGAACGTTCTTCTTCGAAAAGATTGGAGAAACGGAGTTGAAACTGGAACTCGCCGCCGTCATACCGGAAAGGGAGCTTTGGCTTTACAAAAATCCTGAAGCCAAAGCCTTGCTTGAGATCGGTTTAGAGCAAGCCAAAGCAGGAGACTTCAGCACATCTCCTCCTGATCTCGATGCCGACCAAGCTTTGGTAGATCAGCTTGAGGATTAGAATGGCATTTACCCTTGTTTGGACCCGAAAAGCACGAGAGACCTACGAACGGCTGAAGGCCGAAGCCATTTCATCGTTGGAAGCCAGGCAGAGGAAAAGGAAGCCGAAAGCCTCTCAAGCCGAAGGACTTTTCAAACAAGTTAAGAAGTGCGTTGATTTCCTAAAGGATAACCCGAGGCATCCGGGGTTGAGCACTCATGAATTCCATTCTAAGGAACACCCTTATACGCCCGGAGGGAAAGTGTTCGAGGCGTATGTTCAGCAGAATACTCCAGGCGCTTACCGACTTTTCTGGTGTTACGGTCCTGAAAAGGACCAGATTACCATCACGGCAATAACTCCACATCCTTGAAGAGATTTGCATTCATCGATAATTTCATCCACAAGAGGACCAAGCCCTGCAGGTGGACCTGTGCCGGAGGCCGTCTCCGAGATGGACGGCTGAACGGCGACGGTCACAATGCAGATCGCAGGCGCCGGTAAAGCAGGCAAAATCTATTGCCGTCCCGTCCCATTAGAGTTATACTAAGTGATTGGAATCAGTGCCACACCCGGAACATTCCGCACGTAATCGACGCAAGACGCACATCGCGGCACGAATACTCATGCGCGTAAGCGTTCACCGCGAAGAAAGAAGAATGAACCACAAAGGCACCAAGAAACGCCACAGTAAAAAGAGCACATGGCGGCCGGTTGCATACCCGCCGATTCGATGTTTCCGGCTTCATCGTGACCGACCCGATCCCGAGTCTCGAGCCGGAAGTCCCATTACTGAAGAAGGCTCCCTTGAAAACTGCTCTTCTGATCCTTTGTGTCTTGGTGTCTTTGTGGTGTGA
>JAZDOF010000800.1:0-3425 GCA_043799015.1 Pseudomonadota bacterium
TTCTTCCACGGGCTTCGCCCGTGGCTACCATTGGTCAGCCCCTTCGGGGCTTGACGCTTCTCCCAAATACGCGAGCGTATTTATGCAAAGAAGCACTTAGGAAGCGGAAGGATTGCGAGATGGATATTCATCTCCGACAGACTCTGGGCACTGGTTATGGCGTTACACGGTGGTGTCGGCTCCTTCAACTTCGTGGATTACACGTATGACCTCCGTGAGCAGCGCTCTATTCTTCACCCGTCTAATCCGCGCGAATTCTCGACAATCCCAGCGATAGTGCGGCCCCCAGCAACGAAACTCCGCACGCCAAGAAGAAGGGATATGTGAAAGTCCCGGTGAAGTCTTTCAAGACGCCTCCCACCCACGGTCCAAGGGCCTGGCCCAATCCGAAGAAAAGGGTAATGAACCCCAGTCCCGCGGGGGCAAGCCGCGGGCCCACATAATCGCCCGCGGTGGCGGCCATAATCGTGGGAATGCTCCAGGCGCTGATTCCGAAGAGCGCTGCGGAGATGTAGAAGCCCGTTTTCACCTGAACCAGAGCGAAGATCAAATAGGATGCGCCCAGAACCAGGTAGGCGAGAGCAGCCCCCCGTCCTCGACCGAGCTTGTCCGAAATACCGCCCCATATTACTCCGCAGAAGATGCTCAAGCCTCCTACCATGGCCCACAAGCGTCCCGTCTCCGCGGCCCCGATCCCCATGTCCTTGGTTAAGTATGCGGCAAAGAAAGTCATATAAATGATGTACGAAAAACCGTACATGAAATAGACCGCGCCGAGATACCACACCCGCTCCAATTTGTACACGCTCCCCCAACTCAGTGGAGCTACAGGGGCCTTGGGTGCTTCGGCCGGAGCGGTTCGGCCTTGTTCGCCCACCTGGCCCAATCCCAGGTCGGCCGGCCTGTTTCGAAGAAGAACCCATGCAATAACCGCGATGACCAATACCGGGGGGCCAAGGTAAAACCAAGCATAGCGCCACCCCTCGTTGGTGCCGTAGGTCGTGAGGATAGGGGGCACGACCAAGCCGGCTATCATGGTTCCCGCCCCGATTCCTGCCGAGACGATGCCCGTGGCGAACCCCCTCCTGTGCACCGTAAACCAGATGGATCCCAGCGCCATCGCGGGGACGTACGCCGCCCCATTTCCCAGCCCGGTCAGAAGCCTCATGAAAAAAGCAAATCCGAAGGTGTCCGCAAAACCCGTCAAAATGATCGTAACGCCCATCAACAACAACGCAACAGCGATTACCAACCGAGTGCCGAATCGCGCAGCCAGCATTCCCCCGATGAGAGCCATCAGTAAGTAGCCGATGAAGTTGCCGGTTCCCAGCAAACCGAGTTGCTGATAGCTGAACTGGAGTCCATCCCTCATGGCAGGCAGGATGAGCGTATACGACATCCGGCCAAACCCGTGGGCCCCGATGGCAACCAGGAGCCCGGTGAAAACAACGACCCAGCCGTAATGGAAGCCGTCTCGAACCATTGTGCCACCTTATGCGCCGTCTGAGACCTCCGGCAAGACCGGAGGCTTGAGGAGGGGATGATCCCGAAGCGTTCGAACCGTGGGGCCGACCTAAAGGCGGCTCACCTACTCAAACATGGTAAGTCGATCGGGCCTGTGGTCTCCTCTGCAAACACACATGAACTCTCCCATGGTTGTATGAGGTTCGTTATAGCACTTTTTCCTCCTTTTATTGATGCTTATGTGAGCCGATAAAGTTCGACGCGGGTGCGAAGGGCGTCAGGTCGAAGACGTGTGGGTTTGGACCCCCGACCGAGCACTATTTCGACGCGGCGAAAAAAAGTAACGCCGCATGAGCTCGGAACCCGCACACTCACCGCTCCCACGGGAATACAAGCAATCAAGCAACAGGCTCTTAGGGTAGAATAGCGAATACCCTGGCCGGAAAACCCGACCCTTTCTTGGGTTTTGGAAACGTTGCCAATACCAAAGCGCCGGACTCGGGGACTTTGTCCAGGTTGGCCAGTAGCTCGATCTGATATTTGTCCTGCGAGAGTATGTACCCCTCGAGGGAATAATCTCCCTTGCTCGTGGCGATTCCCGGGTCCGTGTCGGTGGTCTCATGGCCGGATGCGGTAATCTTTCGCTCCTCGTAAAGGTAGGTAAGTACCTCTTTGCTCCAGCCCGGATAGTGGGCAATGCCTTGGCGGTCTTCGTTGCGCATTGCTTCTGCGTTAGGCCACTTTTTCGACCAGTCGGTTCTCATCGCCACGAAGGATTTTCCCGGTATGGGGCCGTATTTGGCTTCCCACGCTCTAATGTCGCCCATGGATATGCAATAGTCCGGATCGGCCCGCGCCTTTGCGCTGACATCGACGACCACGAGGGGAAGGAGCATTTCCTTGACTGAGATTTCATCGAGAAACCGCTTTCCTCGTGCAAAATGCGCCGGTGGATCGACGTGGGTACCCCACTGGCCGGGGATATCGTATTGATGCGACAGGAACCCGTGGCCCTTTTTGCCTATTCCTTCGTCGTAATGATACATGGTCGTCCTCGACTCACCGTCAAAGCCCGGCCAGTGAGGGATACCAGGGTAGAAGGCATGCGTGAGATCGACGAATTCCTTGGATTGCAGCATTTCCGCCACGGGCCACAAACCGTGCATCGTCAGCCCGCCGGAGTTCGATGAAATAGTCAGGATGAAAGCCGCTGCGACGACGCTGAATCCCCGCTTCATTGTTCCGCACCTCCGTTAGTTGTCCGAGCCGGTACAGCCCTGATGCCGGGGGATATCTATCGTGTGCCCGGCCGGGTGTCAAATCGTTCGATTACGACCTTGTCCTTGATTTGGGATTCGGGATTCCCCGGCTTCTTGGGGTCACAATACCGGATCCCGGCGATGAGACTCGTTGCGGGAGCAGAAAGATTTCCGTAAGCGTTCACCACGATGGACGAAGAATTAACCACTAAGCGACACAAAGGCACAAAGAAATCAAAGGCTAATAATCTTCAGGTGCCTCTGGGCCGCTCCGGCACTTTGATGGACCGGCGGACACGATTTGTGAACCAATAGGGGTTTACAAATCATTTCAAGTTCTTCTTCGTGTCTTGGTGACTTTGTGGTTAAGTCTTCCGGATTCAAAGCCCCGTCGCGGTGAACGTTTACAGATTTCCCGGAGCGGGTTAGGGCTTGTAGTACATAAGGGACCTTGCATATGGCTCCGTGCGCCGAATGAGCTCACTCCGGCGCTCCTCGGATATCGAAGAAAACGATTCGGCATACCGTACGTTCTCTTCGAGTTGAGCGACCGAATCGCACCCCACGACTGCGGTCGTGATCGGCTGAGACAAGGCAAAATGGAAAAAAGGTTCCATGGAATCGTACCACGGCAATCGGGCGGCGAGGCCCCGAAAATAGACTTTCATCCCTACTATTCCCATGCCGCGTTTCCGAGCATCG
>JAZDOF010000819.1:0-2335 GCA_043799015.1 Pseudomonadota bacterium
ATCAGGTAGTAGCGAGACTCCTCGATGGACCCTTGGGCGATGTTGAAATAGCGGAGTTTGTCCGCTTTTCCACGTTTTTTGAACCCTTCCGCAATGTTCGCGGCAATGGAAACGGCCGCGAAGTCGGGCTAGGTCCTCAAACCTCGCCGCCGGTGTTCCCATTCTGACTCCTGAATTCTGTCTCCTGACTACCTGAGCAGTCACAACCCTCAAAACAATACAGCCCTGAATCTCATTCACAGGCTGCATGGGAAGAGGTTGAGGCATAAAAAAACCCCGGGGGTTGCCCCCCGGGGGTTTTGGTTTTCGCTTTCGGCGATATTAGAAAGCGTAGTTCAGGTTGGTCAGGAAGTTCCAGGCGTTGTCCGCGTCCTTGGTGTAGGGGGAGTAGAACTTGTCATACGCCCCGCCCGGCAGGAAATAACCAAACCCGAGTTTGTAGCGGATGTTGTCGTAGATCTTGACCGTGGCGATCATGTTGAGCTCGCTGCCGACATAGTCTTCGTTCTTCGAATCGGACTTGGCCCCAATGGTGTTGTTGGTGAGACCGGTGGTGCTGTTGGTGCCGGTCGAACCCTTGGAGGTGTCGCCAATGTAGATGTAGGAGCCCTGGAGCTCAAGCCAAGCCAGCGGGCTGTAGGTCGCGGTCAAGCGGCCCAGCCAGAAGCCGCCGTAGGCCTCTCTCTTGTGCCCGTAGTAGGTGAGCTCGGTGTTTTCAAAGTAGAACACCGACCAGCCGTTCCCGAAGACGTTGATCGCTTCAGAGCCATTGGGCACGCTGTACAGGCCGTATTTGGTGTCATTGCCGGTGTCGCCGCCGGTCGAATAATATCCATGGGCGGTGACGGAAAGGCCCGGACCGATCTGATACTTGGCTTCCAAGCTGGCCAACCAGGCAGAGATGTCAATATCGCTCGATGTCCCGGACCAGAAGTCTTTCTGCTGCCCAAACTGATAGACGAAGGTTGGGGTGATGGTGAAGTTGGCCACCATGACGGGAACATTGACGCCGAGCCACCATTTCTTGGCGTCATAGGTCCTGGCGGTCAGGGTCTGTCGGAGATAATAATCGGTCGTTGTGGAGGTGGTCGCGGCACTCTGCCAGGTCCAGGCCTCGGCCTGGGTGCGGCGATCCAGCTCATAGACCGCCCACGCTTCCACGTTGAACATCTTCTGGCTCAGGAGGTAACGGATTCCGTAGAGATCGGCATCGTTATCCTTGTAGGCATTCGTTTTGTACTCTTTTATCCAGAAGGCCTCGACGGTGTGGGGAGCAAAGGCACCGGTGACCTTCACCGCGGGACCATCGGTGTTCATGAAGTAACGGCCCACGGTGCCGCCGATGGCGAAGTTCTGGAGACCGGCCATGACGGATACGGGCGTGCCGGGGACGACGAAATCAAGGTAGGCATGCTTGAGTTCGAGGGCGACCTGGTCCGTGGCAAGAGAGCCCATCTTATTCCGGGCTCCTGTGCTGGGACCAACCGTCAATCCAGTGGCGTTGGCAGGCACGGAGGTGGTTACGCCCGCAGAGCCGGTTTCACCCCACTGGTTCGAATCGGCCTCAAACCCGATGACCGCACGAACGGTCTTGGGGTCGCCGTACTGCAGGTAGAAACGGTACCGCTCGGCCACATGGCGGCGGTTATCGCTTAGGTCTTTGTTGAACGAGGTGGCATTCGTCTGCCAGATCGTTTCCACTTCAATATGTCCCCAGCTCTTAAACTGCGCGAAGGAAGGGGACGCCAGTGCTACCACTAAGAACGCTGCTGCCAAAACAACTAGGTACTTCTTCATACTCTTGTTCCTCCTCTCGGTTATTGCTCAATCTAAAATCTTCCGAAAACGAATGATGGATTCGCTTGTTTTCCTCTGTCCCCTCCTCACCCCCTTCCTTTGTCAGTTTTGCCCCAGGAGATAGTTTATTGGCCTAAAAAATACCTGCCCTGATAAATAATGTCAATAGAAAAATTAAGGGGCCCCTTGGAGCCGGCTGATCATCAACGAACTGCTCGCATCGCTGAAGGAAAAAAGCTCTTTGGGATATTGAACGGCCAGCACCAGCGCCCGGTCTCCTTCTTTGCTCAAATTCGCCAATTGAAAATCGGCCAGATAGCCTTGAATTTCCTTGGATTTCCAGGTTTCCAGGAGTACGGCCCCATTCCACACCAGGCGCTGGATCTCACCCCGGGTATAGGACTTGGCCCGCTTGAAAAAATCGGCCGTCAGAGAGATGTTGCGGATCAGGTACATCTCATTTCCTTGATTCACGACCCGGACATTCACAAACAGAATGTCATCGGCCGAATCCGGCCCTGCCTGGGCCGTGGGGATG
>JAZDOF010000820.1:0-2565 GCA_043799015.1 Pseudomonadota bacterium
GGATCGATTGAAAGCGAAATATGGCGAGCGGTTCTACCGCATGTGGAAATATTACCTGCTTTACTGCGCCGGCTCCTTCCGGGCCCGGCATGTTCAACTTTGGCAAATCGTTTTCTCAAAGCATGGCGTCCCCGGAGGCTATGAAACCATTCGGTGAGGTGCGATCATGAAGATGAAGCTCATATCGGCGGCGGTCCGATCAAAATCAAAATGGTCTCAGATCATGACCCTTTCCCTGCCGGCTGTGGCGGCGGCCACGCCTGAAGGGCACGAGATCACCATCGAGGACGAGAGGGTCAAGAAGGTTGTCCTGGACGACAGTCCCGATCTCGTGGGGATCTCCTTCGAGGTGTTCAGGGCCTACCGAGCCTACGAGATCGCAGATCATTACCGGCAACGCGGTGTACCCGTTGTTCTGGGCGGCATGCACGCCTCGGTCATGCCGGAGGAGGGTTTGCAACACGCTGATGCGGTGGTGGTGGGCGAGGCGGACGAGGTGTGGCCGCAGGTTGTCGCCGATGCTGGGGCCGGGAAGATGCGGGGGATCTACCGGGGCGATGGGCCGGTGGACCTGGCCAGGCTGAAACCGCCCAGGCTGGATCTGCTCGACGCTTCCCGGTATTTTCCGCTTTACCCCGTCGAGGCGACGCGGGGCTGCACCCATGCCTGTGCCTTCTGTTCCACAAGATACGTCCACGGCCTGGGATTCCGGACCCGGCCTGTCGGTCACGTCATCGCCGACATCGAACGGGCCAGCAACAGACTCATCGCCTTCCTGGACGACAACCTGGCGGCCGACGAGGCCTTCGCGAAGGAGCTCTTCACTGCGATGATCCCTTACGGGAAGAAGTTCTTCATGCAGTCCCACGTCCTTCTCGCGGAAAACGAGGAGCTGCTCTCTCTGGCTGCAAAGGCGGGTTGCCTCGGCGTCTTCGTGGGGGTCGAGTCGGTGTCCGCCGCCGCCCTTTCCGAGGCGAATAAAGGCTTCAATAAGGTCGAGCGCCTTAAGGACAACATCGCGCGGTTCCACGATCGCGGCATCATGGTGGACGGGGGGATCATCTTCGGGTTCGACACCGACACGCCGGACGTGTTCGACCGGACCATCGAGGCGGTGGAAAAGATCAGGATCGACAGCGTCGCCGTCAACATCCTCATCCCCTATCCGGGGACCGAGTTCTACCGGAAATTTGAGATGGAGGGCCGGATCATCTGCACCGACTACACGAAATACACCGGCGGCACGGTGATCGTGAGGCCGAAGAACATGACGGTCGAGCAGCTCCAGATGGGCTACAACCGGTTCACGAAGGATTATTACCGGATGATGGAGATCGTCTATCGGGCGTTCAAGCAGCCGAATGCCGTGGCCACAATCGCAAGGCTTATCGCCAATGTGGGGCACAGGGTGAATTGCAGTCCTGGGAAATAAGTCTTTTATAGCAGCCGCCGGACCTGAACGTTGAACGCCCGATGTGCCGCCCGCTGCCCGTTGAGTGATGTCGGGCGTCTGCGAGATTTCGGGGAAATGCGTTTGTATAGCAGCTTATAACCCGAACTGCTCAGGTGTGATCGAAGAAAAAATGAAATACGCCCGACCTCGCCTCCACCTGCGAGTCAAGCACACGGAGTGTAACGATATGCTGCGCATTACGGTTTGAAAGGGTGTGCCCTTATGCATTCTTCTATATCTAATTGGTTCAACTCGGGCTATCTGTAACAAAATCTTTTCATACTGCCTTAATGATTCTTGCGGCTGAACTACTTTCTTGGTTTGCGGATCATACCACCTGCCGGGGAAAAATCTAAGGTCTCCAAGAAATTTCCCTTCCTCTTCTGGACCAACAGGCATCGTTTGAAGAATTGCCTTCATTTCACTATCAGACAAATCGATCATATTTCTCCATTATAGGGCCTAACGGGTGCGAGATGAGCCGCACACCCTTTGTTTGGTGCGGGAGATGCAATTTATTGCAGATCCCGTGACAAAGAAGGGTGCGGGGCCGCCTTAGGCGGTGCGGCTCCATTGATGGTTCGAGCCGCCTGCGGCGAGAACCATCATGCTCATCTCGCACCCGTTCGTGCCGCCGCAGGCGGCACGAACGTCTAGCTGAGGCGCGCGCGGTAGCGCGTTGCCTCCAGCAACTTGTTCGCCCAATCGGTTCTCACTTTTGCCAGTCCCGCTTAGGTACATTGATGCTCTGACGGACTTTACGTAGGTCATCCAAAGACTTTTCTCATCCTACTAAATTCATCGCGCTGATGTTTCTCTTTCAATTGTCGAACGTCGATCCATTACTCTACGTCGGGCCAGCTATAGAGTTTGGCATCCTCAAGTACGCCTGATAATTTGTCGATGACTTCAACATATAGCTTCGCCCTTCAATCACAAAGCCGTCCAAATTGTTCTCTATCGTATAGGCCGAGAGATCGGCTATGTTGTTTATGAATCCCCTTCCTTTGAAATTCAGGGAGGTATTACACAAGACACCGTAACCGGTACGTGCCTTGAATGCCATAAGCAGCTCATGCAAATGGCTGTTAGTCACAGGGGACACCGTTTGA
>JAZDOF010000832.1:0-2413 GCA_043799015.1 Pseudomonadota bacterium
GCGCCGGCGCTAACGTTGAACACGTAGTGAAGGCGCCTCTCCCCGGTTCGGTCGGAACTACGACTGAGAAAAACCATTCCTATTACGGATACGCTATAGGGTATGGCGGTGATCAAACCGACTTCCAAATACCCTTTGACACCGTAGGCGTTTACGATCGTGGGCAGCCAGAAAGTAACGCCGTAAAGACCAATCACCAAAGTAAAGTAAATGGCTGATAAGGCGTAGACTTTTCCGCTCTTGAAAGCATCCGTAAGTCTCACCCCCGGCTTATGCCGATCCTCCAACTCCAGGTTACGCATCAGCAGCTTTTTCTCTTCGTCATTCAGCCACGTTGCCTCATGAATGCCGCTGTCCAAATAAAAGACTACTCCTATGCCGACTATGACGGCAGGTACACCTTCAACCAGGAACAGCCACTGCCATCCCGCCATTCCCATTCTACCCGACAGCGTATCCATAACCCAACCGGATAGGGGACCACCGACTATTCCTGAAAGCGCAATTGCCGATACGAACCATGCGGTTCTTGTTGATCGAATCTTAGAGGGGTACCACAACGTCAAATAATAAATGATGCCCGGGAAGAATCCTGCTTCAGCTATTCCCAGAAGGAAGCGTAAAACATAAAAAGACCATTCACCTTCTATAAACAGCATCGCCGATGATAAGATTCCCCATGAAACCATAATTCGGGCAATCCAAGTCCGAGCCCCGAACTTCTTCAGAAGGATGTTGCTGGGGACCTCAAAGAAGAAATAGCCGATAAAGAAGATGCCGGCACCCGTGGCAAAGGCGGCCTCGCTAAGAGACAGGCTATCAAGCATCTGAAGTTTCGCAAATCCTACGTTTACCCTGTCCAGATATGCCAATACGTAGCACAGGATCAGGAATGGAATGAGACGCCGATCAACCTTGGAGTAGGCCTTGTCCTCGATAGCACTATTTATTGCCATACAGTCCCCTAGTTCCCTGCAAAGTGGTTATGATCCGGGCTCGTGAGCGGTCCACCCGTAGGCACTCCGGTGTCGGCTATCATCATGAGGAGTCCCTAAGAGGTTGCCTTTCCTGAAACCCGTCAATGAGGGTCGTGATTTCAAGAGGCGCGGCATTCGACCCTGGTCCGGAGTACGATCCTTCTCTTTTTCAGACGGTGATCTCCATTGAATATCGCGCGGGCATATCTCGAATGTATCACACCACCAATGGATGATGAACGGTCGGACGCGGAGCCAGTCGTCTTTCTTGGGGACCGATGGTCGCGTTCCGCACGGCGGTTTCTCTTCACACCGCTTTCCGCCCACAGGACCGCTTGTCCGTAACCATTCACTCTTGTGGGGCAGGCTGGAAAGCTGCGCCACGTTGAGATTGGAATTTTCCCCTTGTATAGCGGTTGCCGAAATTAATGTCCGTTTGAGGGCTCGGACATCGTCTTAGCTTCTGAGGATAAATCCCCCCTACCCCCTTTACAAAGGGGGGGTAATCATGCGTTCCGACGGGGCATTTTGGCTCCCCCCTTACCGGGCTCCCGGTAAAGGGGGGTGGGGGGGATTTGGCTGTTTCGGACAAAACTTTTGGCAACCAGTATAACTGCATGGTTACGAATAGTCACAAGGTTCGGCTTGACGCCGAATGAATCGTGTGGTTCCTTCCAACCGGTTACCGTTCCAATGCGCTTTCGAGGTAGGACATGACTACGGTTTACTTGGCATCGCCTCTCGGATTCTCTGATGAATTGAAAGATTATCGGGACAGGATCAAGCTCCGCCTTCGGGAGATCGGCTGCGGGATCTTTGATCCTTGGGATCAAGCTTTCGGATCCATGATCAACGAGGCGAAATCCATTTCTCGCTGGGATGACCGAGTTGCGGCCCTCGCGAAGGTGGCCGGAGAGATCGGGAGGATGAACGGGCAGGGAATCCGCGAGAGTGATGCGGTCCTCGGCGTGCTGGACGGTGCAGAGCTTGATTCGGGGACGGTATGTGAAATCGGATTCGCGGCAGGGTTGGGAAAGAGGTGTTACGGTCTCCGTACCGACTTCCGAGATCTCGGCGATTTTGAGGGGCTCCCCATCAACCTGCAGGTCCTATATTTCATACAATCAAGCGGAGGACAACTTTTCAGGCGAATAGACGAACTGGATATCTGATCCTTCGGCTTGGGCGATGAGCCTTTTCCGAAGTACCTGGAAGCGAAGGCTGCTCCAAGGGCTCACGGATTGAGAAGGAGGTCCGACAGGGTTGGTCGGGAACGTACAAAAAAACCCGCTGGGGCGCATTGCCGTCCCAGCGGGTCTACTCGTCTTTCGTGGCTCCCCGAGTAGGACTCGAACCTACAACCTAATGGTTAACAGCCATCCGCTCTGCCGATTGAGCTATCGGGGAATGCATGTTCCCTCGAAGCCTACCGTACA
>JAZDOF010000853.1:0-5447 GCA_043799015.1 Pseudomonadota bacterium
TCTCCGGCCGCAAACACGCCTGGGCGGGAACATGCCATTTCCGGGTCGGTTATGACGAATCCGGCCGGATCGGTTTCCACCAACCCGCCCAAGAAGTCCGTGTTGGGCTTCATGCCCACATAGAAGAAGACCCCTCCCACATGCAGGTCTTCGACGCTTTGATCCTCGACGTTGCGGAGACTGATTCCCGAAACCTCCTTGTCGCCCAAGATCTTCATCGGGACCGTTTTCCAATGCACTTTTATCTTGGGTTCGGCAAAGGCGCGTTCCTGGATTTCCTTGACCGCCCTCAGGCGGTCCCGCCTGTGGATGATGTGGACTTTGTCGGCAAAGCGGGTGAGGTACAGCGCTTCTTCAACGGCAGAATCCCCGCCGCCCACGACGGCCACTTCCGTGTTTCGGAAAAAAGGCCCGTCACACACGGCACAATAGCTTACGCCTTTTCCGGCCAACTCGTTTTCGCCCGGTATTCCCAACTTACCCGGGGTTGATCCGGTGGCTATGATAACGGCCCTGCAACGCCATTCCTTCCCTGAATCCGTTTCCAGGATGAAATCGGCATCGTCCGAGGCAATTCGTCGCACGTCTTCCTGGAGGATTTCAAGGCCGAACTTGCGCGCGTGCTCTTCCATTTTCATCGAAAGCTCGAAACCCAGAATAGGATCAGGGAAGCCCGGGTAATTCTCTACCAGCTCCGTGGCCCCCATTTGGCCGCCGGGTATGGCTTTCTCGATCAAGACGGTAGGTATGCGCGCCCTGCATGCATAGAGGCCCGCGGTTAGCCCCGCGGGTCCCCCTCCAAGAATGATCAAATCGGTGTTCATCGTCTCAAACCTTGTCCAGGAGCTCCTTGATACGACTCTTGGGCACCGCCCCCACTATCTGATCCACCAGTTCGCCATTCTTGAAAAGCATCAGGGTAGGTATGCCCCGTATTCCGTATCGTGCCGGAACCTGCTTATTATCATCCACGTTTACCTTGCAGACCTTTACCTTACCGGCGTACTCTTCCGCGAGTTCCTCCACCACGGGTCCAACGGTCCGACAAGGGCCGCACCACGCGGCCCAGAAATCCACCAGCGCGGGAACCTGAGATTTGAGAACCTGATCATCGAAATCCGCGTCCATTATGTTGGTTACGTTGGGACTTTCGGCCATCTTATTATTCCTCCCTAAGTCTACACCTTTTCTTTGCAACAATGCTCTCGAAGAAACGATTTCAATCTCTCTCGTACTTCCCGCGGCGCTTCCGCGTTCAGCCCTTTACAGCATAGATTCACCGTGACCTTCAAGGATTCATAACGCAGAGCGCATGGGGGGCAAATCTTGATGTGCTCTTCAAGTAGCTCGCATTCCGCTCTCTCTATTTCACCGTCGAGATAATCGGAAAACATGCGGCAAAAGTATTCACACTTCGTGTCCTTCATGACGGGACTCCGGATGCATAGAGCTCGTTGTCCGCATAATAGTCCAGGAGCTTGTCCTTGACGGCATTACGGGCCCGATGTAGCCTGGATTTCACTGCCGCGACCGACGCGTCCACGATCTCCGCCACCTCTTGAAGCGAGAAGCCTTCCACGTCCCTGAGCACCAGCACTGAGCGGTACGGGACCGGTAGCGATTCGATCGCTTCTTCAATTTTCTTCCGCCCCTCCATTGAAAGGAGTTTTTCCAGCGGTGTGTTCACCAATTCCGGGGACTCGGCCCACAACGAGCTATGGTGGTCATTCCTTATGTCATCGTTGAATTCGACGGTTTCCGGCCTAGCTTTCCTCAAGTACATCAAGGCGTTGTTCGTAGCGATTCTGAAGAGCCAAGTGGAAAAAGCCGATGCCCCCGCGAAGTCACCCATGCCTCGATAGGCGTTGAGAAAAGTCTCTTGAAGAATGTCTTCGGCTTGCCCGGAGTCATTGACCATCTTTCGAATGTGTCGATACACCCGGCCCTGGTACTTGTCCACCAAGTCTTCAAATGCCCGATAATCTCCGGCAACCGTTCGGGCAACATATTGCCGATCCTCGTCCACCGACTTTATCATGCTGTGAAACCGGCCTCAACCACTCCACTGGCGCCAACCCGGCGACTTCCTCAACGACTCGGGAAAGAAGAAAACAGCCGCGGCTCAATAGGTTGGGACCCCTACCGGGGCGAATCACGCCAGCATAGACGCGATTTCCGACCCCTGTCAAGGACCACGCGCGTTCGGCGCCGCTGGGACGCTCCGTAGCCGGCGATTGCTTCAGTTATGTGTTAGAATCATGGACGGCGCTTCGGCGCAGCTCAAGAGGTATGCGTGACGGATGGAAGACCCGAGGTTCAGCCGATGGGCCTCACCCACGGTACGTGCAGAAGAGCCGTATTGCCGGTTCTTGTTGCGTTGACGCTATCGCCGTTAGCCGGCTGTGCGAGCATTTGCACATCGGTCGCCGAGACCGTGTCCGATGCGATCATCTGCAACAACGAGTGCACGGGGGGACCCGGAGAGAAAGAGTGCCTGGAGAAATGCCGCAAGAGACTCGCTGCCGTACGCGCGGAAGAGGAAGGAAAGAAAAAGGACGCCGACCGGCCTAGAGCGAGCCATGAATACCATCCGTGGGAGATTCCGGGTGTGAGTGAATCCTCCAAAGGGGGTTCCCGTAAATAAAACTTTTCCTGTGCGCAGGCATGCATCGACGCAGGAGAGAGGTGTGTGCGGCGACGGGGTACGGGACAGGGCGAGCCCCGGTCCCGAAACACCCGCTTAATTCCCCGCCCGTCGCCCATCCCCTATGCCGGCTGCTGCTGATGCTGGTCCTCGGACTCATCGGCCGGGGCCTCGGGTTCATGGTCCGACTCGAATTCCTTCATGCCCTGGGAGAGGTCCTCGAGCCTTTGGTCCACCAGGTAGTTTAGAGTTCCCTCGGGATAGTTGCCGTCTTCGTCGGGTTCACCTGCCGGCATGCCCGTAAGAAGCTCAATTCCTTGGTCGACGGTTTCGATGGCCCATATGTTGAACTTGCCTTCTCTTACCGCGTCCACCACTTCAGGGTCGAGCGTGAGATCGCCCAGATTCAGCTTCGGGATCATGACCCCCTGCTCACCGGTCAAACCAAAGGCGTTGCACGTCTTGTAGAAGCCCTCCACTTTCTGATTGACGCCGCCGATGGGTTGGATCTCACCGTGCTGATTTACGCTGCCGGTAACCGCGATGCCCTGATCTATGGGCACCTCCGCCAATGCACTGAGGAGCGCGTATATCTCCGTGGAAGAAGCCGAATCCCCGTCCACACCGGAATAAGACTGCTCGAACGTGATGCTGGCGGTAAGATTCAACGGCCTGTCCTGTGCGAATCTGGATCGCAGGAACCCGGTAAGAATCAACACGCCTTTGTTGTAGCTCTGGCCGGAGAGCTCGGCCTCGCGCTCCACATTCACGATCCCGCTCTTCCCCATGCTGACCTTGGCCGTAATACGCGAAGGGCGGCCGAAGGAGTACTCGGATAGGCTGTATACGCTTAAGCCGTTGATCTGACCGACCCGCTTGCCCTTGCAGTCGATCATGAGGATCCCTTCCTCTATGTACTCCTGGACCTTCTCCTCATACATGTTCACGCGTTCTATACGACCTGCGTTAGCCTCATTCACGTGCTCGGCCGTAACCGTAGATGCGTTGTTTTGTCGAGCCTCGAGGTCCGATTCACGGAGGAGGTCGCCGATCCGTTCGAGCTGTGTCGTTATCTTCTTCTTCCTGCCGGCCCATCGTACCGAAAGTCTGGCCACCGCTCCCACAGCGGACCGATCGAAGGGCAACAGATCCTCATCGCGGCATATGTGCGAGATGAATCCCACAAGTTTGTCGAGGTTATCCCCGGTATTGGGCATAGTGTCGTCAAAATCGGCCTTAATCTTGAAAATCTTCCGAAAATCCTCCTCGTACCAGTGGAGGAGATCGTAGATGTGCGGATCACCTATTAGGATCACTTTCAAGTTCACCGGAATCCGCTCCGGTTGGAGTGCCGAAGTAAACAAAAAGCTGAAGGGGTCGGTCTGGATTTCCATGACCCCGTGCCTTAGAGTCCTTTTCAGAGTGGGCCACACACCTACTTCCGTAAGAACATCCCTCGCATTGAGAACCAAGTATCCGCCGTTCGCCCGGAGAAAACTACCCGCCTTGATGTGTCGGAAATCGGATGTCCACATTCCCCGGCTGTCCATCACTCTCTCGATGGTGCCGAACAGATTGCGGAAACTGGAGGTCGTCTCGAAGATGATGGGCGGTTTGGTGGTGTCCGAGTTGTCGACGAGGAGGTTGATCTCATAGTCCTTTAGTTGAGCAGGGTCGGGCGGGAGCAACATCGGTTGCCCCGGCTGCGGGCCTTCCATCCCCGGCTGCTGCACCAACCTGGGTTTGAATCGGTCAAGATGGTTGATGATGTCCTTGCCCACATCGTCGAGGTGTGCACCGACCGCGTCCGTAGGATAGGCTTCTCTTAGCGGGTTGATCATCTCTCTCAGAACCGGTTCGACCCACTCCTGCGAAAGGTCCTCCAAATTCTTCTGGATCGTCTTGTCGATATCTCGAGCTTCCTTGAAGATTTTTTCCATCTCCTGGCTCAGCTCTTTGTATCGTTTCTTGATCTTCTCCAACTCGTCCGCTGAAAACTTCCCTTCTTCCACCAGGGCTTCAAGCTGCTCGATCTTCATCGCGTTCCCGATGATGACCGGCGCCAGGTCCGGCCTCGTGAACGGGCCCACCTGGACCTGCACCATCATGAAATTCTCGGCGGTAACCTTTGCTTCAAAATTCTTGAATAGGGCCTTTTGTTGGCCTATGTGACGGTTCACGATTTCATTTCGAGTGGACTGGTACTCCTCACTCTCGAATATGGCGGGGATCTTCTTTTGAAGAGCATCCACCAAGTCCTTCATCTGCTGCTTGAATATCTCTCCCTTTCCTGCCGTAAATCTGAGCAGTCGGGGTTGATCGGGGTTCTTAAAGTTGTTGGCGTAGCACAAATCGTCGGGACCCGGTCCGACCATTCCGGCTTCTTCAAGCAGTTTTGCCGTAGTAGAGGTGCGGCCGGTCCCGTTGCTTCCGGAAACGAAAATGTTGTACCCGGGACTCTTCATGTTGAGCCCCAGACGAATGGCCTTAACCGCCCTACTTTGACCGAAAATCTCGGCGTGCGGCTCCACCGACGCAGTGGTTTCGCCTCCCAGCCCTTCAAAGGAATGACTCCACGTCAGTTCCTCGACAGGTACCCTAAGCGCTTCTCTCAGATTACTCATCGATCGAATGCCCATCCAACAAAAAAAGAATTTGTAGGGCCGGCCGTTCCCGAACCTCCCTTCACTTGACGATGACCCGGATGAAAAGAACGGCGTGGACTGCGGCCTCCCATAGTCCCGCACCAATCCGCTTCTTTTTATGAGGGCTTACTTCTCCAGTATCGGACCGTAACGGATCA
>JAZDOF010000854.1:0-5372 GCA_043799015.1 Pseudomonadota bacterium
GATCCATTATGGCTTCTCGCTCTCTGAGGCAATAAAACAGCGGCGTCATCGCACCAATGTCGTGTCCGTGGGTCCCAAGCCAGAACAAATGGCTGAAGATTCGGGATAGCTCGGCGAATATGATTCGAATGGTCCGGGCACGAGGCGGCGCCTCCACTTCGAGTAGTTTTTCCACCGCCAAGCAGTAGGCGATGGAATTACTTGATGCGCCCATGTAGTCGCAGCGTTCCACCAAGGGGATTACGTTGTGCCACGGCTTATTTTCACAGGCCTTCTCGAATCCGCGGTGTAGATATCCTAGGTGGGGAACGATGTTGATGATTATTTCGCCGTCAAGTTCCACCACGGCCCGGAACACTCCGTGCGTACTCGGGTGGTGAGGTCCGACGTTGAGTTCGAGTAGTTCGCTTCGAACCAGCCTACTGGGAGCGGTTTCCGGCATATGATTCCATCCTTTTCAACCCTGATGGGGAAGGTCGGGTGTCGCCTCCGAAGTACCTTCGAGCGGAAAGTCCTTTCTGAGGGGGTAAACCGTCCATTCTTCAGGGAGGAGGAGCTTTCTGGGGTCAGGATGATTGTTGAAGGTGATGCCGAACATCTCGGCGGTCTCGCGTTCGTGCCAGTCGGCCGACGGCCAAACCTCAAATACGGAATCTATACAGGCGCCGCTTTCCTCAGTTTCCGGAATCAGGGCCTTGATTCGACAGCGGTGATTGAACTTTATCGAATAGAGTTGGTAAACCACTTCGAATCGAGGTTGGTCGCGGTACCGATCGACTCCTCCAACGAAGGTGAGGAAATCGAAGGCCAATTCCGGATCATCCCTGAGAAATCGGCATATCCGGACGATGGATCCCGCCTCAACCACCGCGGTTATTTCATCCCTGAAGGAGCTGCAACCCAAGACCACGTCGGGTCCGAACTCGGCCAGAAGTCTCTCATTAAATGCTTCCCGGTTCATCGCGCCGCCGCCTTATCTTTGAATCTGTGCGTAATGGACTGCTCGGTGAGAACCTTGGCGTGTAGCTGTAGAATGCCGTCCAGGAGCGCCTCCGGACGTGGCGGGCATCCGGGAACATACACGTCTACGGGGAGGTGCCGGTCTATACCCTGAACCACCGCGTAGTTCTTGTAGATCCCGCCGGAACAGGCGCAAGCCCCCATGGCGATGACCCACCGGGGTTCGGCCATTTGCTCATGGATCCTGAGAACCGCCGGCAACATCTTCTTGGATGCGGTTCCGGCCACTATCATAAGGTCGGCGTGCCGGGGAGACGGACGGGCCACTTCCATGCCGAATCGCGCCAGGTCGTAGCGACTGACGAAGGTTGCGATCATCTCGAGTGCACAGCATGCCAAGCCGAAGCCGAGCGGCCACATCGACGATTTACGCGCCCAGTTGACGAACCATTCGAGATTTGTTACGTGAACCGTGCCGTTAAGGTGAGAATCTATTCCCATTCCAAGGCCCCTTTACTCCATACGTAAACGAGTCCGACAAGAAGCACGAGCACGAACAACAGCATCTCGACGAACCCGAAGAGCATCAATTTGTCGTAGACAACGGCCCAAGGGAAGAGAAAAATGAGTTCTATGTCGAAGACGATGAACAGCATGCCGATGAGGAAGAAGCGAATGGAAAAGCGGCTTCTCGCGTCTCCGACGGGGTCCATTCCGCATTCATAAGGCATCAGCTTGATCTCTGAGGGATTCCGGCCGCCGGCGATCGATGCCAGTACGATGATTATTACTCCAACGAAGGCGGCTAAGAGGAAGATCACCAGAATAGGCAGATAGCTTTCGAGCATGGTTATCCTCAGGCAACTCCGCTCGTCTCCTTCAAGGAAGGTAGATGCGGGTCTTCCCTTTTCGGAACGTTTCTTCGAAACTGTAGACGGGTCTCTCTCTAGGGTGAAGGTGTACTTCTAGGAACACAACATATGCTCTAACCGGGCCGAACTGTCAAGACTTTTTTCCTACGTACCGGCAGTTCCCATGGGGCTGTCGCGAAACAAGAAGACCATATCCAGTCTGGTTCCCGAGCCCGGTTCGGACATGAGTCTCATGGTGTCGGAACAGCGCTTTATATTGGCCAGCCCCATACCCGCGCCGAACCCCATGTCGCGTATCCACTGCGGCGCGGTGGAGAACCCGGGTTGCAATACCTGCTGGATGTCGTCGATACCGGGACCGTGATCAACGGTGGAAATCAGGACTCGATCCCGTCGGATTTCCACGTTGATTTCGCCACCCACATCCGTATGAATTACAAGGTTCATTTCCGCCTCATAGACGGCCACGGCTATTCGTCGTACGAAGGCGGGTTTGGCTCCGAGTCGTTGTAGTGATCGCTTTATCATGCTCGATGCCTTGCCGGCGTTGGTGAAGTCCTTTTCGTCAACGACGTACCGAAGGTGGAGGCGGGTATCATCCGATACGATGTCCTCGAAGATGTGGCTAGCCCGGTAAGTGTGTACTATTTCCCCCTCTTTTTTCTTGAAGCTCCGATCCATTTGGGCAATTAGGGCTCGGATGAGAGTCCCGGTGGTTACAATACCGATGAGCCTTCCTTCCCTATCGACCACGGGCAGACCGGTGAAGCCGCGCCGCCCCAATCCGTTGACCACTTCGGCCACCGGGGCGTCCTTAAAAACACTTTTCACATCGGTAGTCATGTGACTCGATACACGATCGGCCATTCTCCCCGTCTGCATGGCTGCAAGTACCTCGAACATCGTCACCATTCCAACCAGATCGTCACCTTCGACAACCGGGACGACGAGGATGCGGCGCGAGCACATGATGCTTTGCACCTCGGCCATGGTCAAGTCCTGATGGGCCTTTATCACGTCCTTGGCCATCACCAGTTCCACGGGGGTGGTCAGCATCAACTCCTGGACCTTGGTTACTTCTTCCCCTTTCATGCTACCACGTGTTGTTCTGGATGCAGACTTTGCCCAGACCGGGCAGTCCTTCTCTGTACAAGAGCCCGCAGGCCTCGTACATGGTATAGCCGGTAGTGATGAGGGTCACGCCCGATTCCCTGGCCGCCTCCAGCGTCTCTCGCGGCGGGGTCTTATCACGTACGAAAACTACCACTTCGATCCCTGCCATTTCGGCCGTACGGATTACTTGGGGATTCGTCAGGCCGGTCATAAGAACCATGCCTTCCGACCCGAAAGCCAGCACATCGCTCATGAGATCCGCAGCCCCCGCCTTGGGAACCTCATCCGAGACGTCGTGGTTTTGGACCAGTATACGCCCGGCCAGAATTACCGTAATTTCTCGGATTGTCATGCATTCTTCCGAATGGGTCGATGGTTTGGGAGGCAACACGGCAACTCGCATAGGCCCCTCTCGACCCAAGCCCTTCAACCTCACACGCCGATGCACCTTAGCGATCTCAAGTCCTTGAGCGGGTCTTCAGCCGCCCAAAAAGCCGCCCGATCGGCTGTTAGGCCGACGATCCACGTCGCCTGCGGCCCAGGGACACGCAAAGGTCCGGGGACGCGATCGCAGATGCGCCGGCCGGACCGTTCAGGGCAACGCATTCCGTCTTGAGAACCGGCGACATCACTGCCGGCTTCCATGTCGCTGGGGCCGGAACCCGGCCGATGACGGGTCCAGTCGGCAACGTGTCAGTGTTTGCGTTCCAACACGGTGCATAGCATGCGAAGCGCGTCTTTGGCGGTGGTCAGGGTACCGTGCAAGGCGTCAATCTTTCCCCCAAGGCCCTTCAACTCGGCAACGGCGGTTTTCATTTCGGTCATCTGGACGAGCATCTTTTCCAGTATAGTGCTCTGAGCTTCAACGACCTTTCCGAGGTTGTCGATCCCTCTCGCCATGTCGATGATTTCTTCCGGGACGGGCCATACACCCATTGCCTTGACTCCTATGGCTATTCTAACGATTATGCATGTGAATATCACAGCAATCCCCCGTTTGCAAGAGGAACCCCAAATGTGGGCTCAATCGGACCCTCTGTCGTAAGAAGTGGTTGACCGGTTCGACGCCCGTGTGCCAAAGTACGGCGCGAAGGGCACGGAAGTTCACTAATAATAACTCGGCGACCAAATCCCATGTACGACCTCCTCGCAGAAGGAGCGCTCGTCCTATCGCCGGCCGTGTAACCCTAGGTGCACGGATTACGGCGGAAACGTGACGCAGGTTAACGGATTTGTTCGCCGGCTCCGGGAATTGTAAGGGGTGTGAAGGATGAATGCTGATATTATCGCTGCCCTAAAATCCGGGAATGCCGATAGCGTGCGGAAGTTCTTCGACGCCGGAGCCGACGTAAGGGCCGAAGACGAACGAGGCAATTCGGCGCTTCATATCGCTGCTGTACGGTGCAATGAAGGAATAATCACATACCTTTTATCCAAAGGGGCGCGAGTGGACGCGCCGGACCTGGATGGCGACACCCCGCTCATGGAGGCAGCCTATTCCGGCAACCTTCAGGCCGTCGAAGTCCTTATCAAAGCCCAGGCATCGGTAAACAAGGCGAGCAATTTCGGCAATACGGCTCTCATCCGAGCCGCGGCGCGGGGCCACACGGAGATCACGGAGTATCTCCTCAAGATGGGGGCGGACGTTAACGCCAAGAACAAATACGGCAACACCGCGCTCATGGAAGCCGTGAGCATGGGCAAGACGCGCATGGGGATGGTGGAACTGCTGTTGTCCAGGGGAGCAGAGCCGGACCAGAAGGAATCCGAGGGAGTAACACCCCTCATGAGGGCGGCGATGGCCGGGAACCTGGAAATAGCCCGTGCCCTGATCAAATGGAATGCGGACTCGAACGAAGTCGACAACTATGGAAACACGGCTCTCATAAGGACCGCCATTGTTGGAAACACCGAAATGATGGCCCTCCTCCTTGATTCAGGGGCAGGAATCGATCTTCAAAACAAATACGGCAATACGGCGTTGATCGAAGCCGTTCTGGGCTGGCGCCTATCCGCGGCAAGATTGCTTCTGTCCCGAGGGGCCGTTGCCGGTATCATAAACAATACGGGGATGACGGCATTGGCCTATGCCAAGATCCAAGGCTACGACGACATAGCGGAACTGCTCCAAGGGTCGGCGGCGGGCTGAACAAGCGGTTTGCACACGGATCGTTCCGCAAACGGCTCAAATTATCAGCCCTACTCGAGCGAAATCCCGGGCGACGGCCGGAACGCTCGAGAGTCAGTGGGAATGCAGCGGATGGATTAGAGGGAATTCCGAAACAACCCTAGAATCTAAAATCCACCTTGATCTTGAAGATCCGTACGGCGGGAAACTCCCGAATGGGAACCCCCGTACCGGCTGAAAGTCGCTCGACCGTTGCTTCCTTGTCTGCCTCCGAAGGGCTTATGAGGGTGAACCATACG
>JAZDOF010000863.1:0-2012 GCA_043799015.1 Pseudomonadota bacterium
CGGCCCGCCCGACACCCGGACCGTGTAGCCTATCTTGACGTAGCTCATGTGTTCCGTGATCGGGTATGTTCCGGAAGAATCGTCGTTGTTCATAGTCAATTCCTAATCCTGTATCAGATCGGCGCGACCTACCGTCGGCCCATGAATGTCAAAGCGAGAAGCCATAAAGGCGCCCAACCGTTGGAACGACCTGAAGACCGTGGGCCGAGAACGACCCCCGAAACGGCAGGCTTCCCCGTTGGTTTGCCGTCGCCTTTGGTTTCTTTCGGCTTTTACGTGAGCGTGGTTCGTCCATCGTCCGTTTGCAAGGCTTATCTTTTCCAGCAGCGCACAAAGCGTCCGGGGGCCTTCTCCTCAAACGCAGGCGGTTCCAGACATTCCGGGCCCCGTTCGGGGCACCTTTCCTGGAAAGAGCAGCCTGCGGGGAGATGTCGGAGGTCCGGCACCATGCCCTCAATAACGTGAAGACGCTGCTGCCGTCTCTTAGTTCCGCGTTCCACCCGCGGTACGGATTTCAACAGGCCCTCGGTATAGGGGTGCAAGGGCTCGGCGAAGAGCCCTTTAACCGGTGCCAGTTCCACTATCCTTCCCGTGTACATTACCGCAACTCGGTCGGCCATCTCGGCCACCACCCCGAGATCATGAGTGATGAGGATTATTCCGGTATCGAGTCGACGCGTTATGTCGTTCATAAGGTCCAGAATTTGTGCCTGAATGGTCACATCCAGGGCCGTCGTGGGTTCATCGGCCAGCATGAGCCGTGGGTCGCAAGCTAGGGCCGTGGCTATGATCACGCGCTGCCTCATACCGCCGCTCAATTGGTGCGGATAATCCTTCGCCCGTCTTTCCGGCGAGGGAATGCCCACTTTCCTGAGCATTTCAACGGCGGCATCGGCTGCGTCCTTCCGACCCATATTACGATGAATGCGGAAGACCTCTCCGATTTGGTCTCCTACCCGGAACACCGGGTTGAGAGATGTCATGGGCTCTTGGAATATCATGGATATCTTGTTGCCGCGGACTTTGCGCATCTCTTCCTTGTCGAGCTCCAGCAGGTCCCGGCCCTCGAACAGAATTACGCCTTCAACAATTCGACCCGGAGGAGAAGGGACAAGTCGCATGATGGAGAGGGCCGCGACGCTTTTACCGCACCCGGATTCTCCAACGAGGCCTAGAACTTGTCCGCGATCGACATCGAGATCCACGCCGTCCACCGCGACCGCTATTCCATCGTCCGTGTTGAATACGGTCTTAAGACCTTCCACTCGAAGTAATGGTTCCAGGCTCATAACTCTCCCATGGACCCTGCCGAACGCCGACCGGCCGCGCTGCCCGCACGTCGCGTGCTTTGCCGGAAATGCGGACTAGACGTCAAGATACGGTAATATTAAGTAGGCGCCGAAAAAACCGCTCCCGAAACAGAACAGCGAGACCAACAGGCCCATCACCAGAAATGAACTCTTGAAAAGGAAGGCATCCACGGCCGCGCATATCCATACCCCCAGAGCAATCAAGAAAGAGGGCGTCTGAACGTCGTACTCCATTTGGTGTTTCACGAAAAGGGGGAGGGCATAGAGCGCCACATTGAGGGCGAAAAGCAGCCCCGTCAATATTCGCCCCCTTACGATTTGTCCGAGTCCAGGGAAAATCAACGACAATACGGAGGAGAATACGCGCGATTTGCTCTTTTTCTGCGCTTTCTTGTCGGCCATGTAATGGTCCTCGGGCGGTCCTGAACTTGATGCTGGGTATAATGAAAGAAAGGACCGAAGTCAATGGTCAGGTTCGAGGTTTTGAGGGCGGGGTCGGGTATGACTCCGGCCGGGGCCTACAGCCGGAGTCCCCCATTCATCAGACCGTTTCGGCCTTCGCGGCTTCCACGGGCTCGGGCTCGGGCTCCGATGCTCCGACCCGATTCCGTACGAGCTTCTGAAGTAACGTCCATAGGGCCGGCGTGAAAAAGACACCGAGGGCCGTGACTCCGAGCATGCCTCCCACCACCGCGGTCCCAA
>JAZDOF010000869.1:0-12007 GCA_043799015.1 Pseudomonadota bacterium
CGTATTATATGGACATCTTCCACGTAAGTCATTCGGTGACGACGGAAGGGGAAATCTGAGGATCAGCGGCCGCAGTACGTCCCGTCCGAAGCCGGGAGATGTCGGAAACAGCCGAATCCCCCAACCCCCTCTTTGCCGGGAACTCGGTAAAGGGGACAAAATGCCGTGTGGGGAGATATGTTGATCCCTCCTTCCGTCAAGGTAGGCAGAGGGGATTTTCATGAGAAGCCCCGAATAAGTCCGAGCGCACAAACGGACATTTCCCTCTTTAGCCGCGAAAATTGTGGTTGGGAAGCTCGGATTGGGACGATGGCCATGGGCCGGGCCGGGTAAGCGAAAATCGGTCCGGGGCGTAGTACCGGGCCGGATGGGGATACGGCCGGATGACGATTCGGCACGAAGTTGAGCCGTGATGGAAGGGGCATACCGTGTTCGGCATATCGATGTGGGAAGTGGCCCTTATTTTTGTGGTGGCCCTAATAGTGCTGGGACCTAAACAACTGACCGAAGTGGCCCGGTCCGCCGGAAAGCTGTACCGAGACATCCAAAGATTCGCCGCTGAAGTTCGCAGCAGCGTCGATTTCGATGAATTGACCGCTGTTCATAAGCCTACACCTCCTCCGGCCGCGGAAAAGCCGCCCGTCGAGTCGTCCCTACCCGGACCGTTCATCGGCGCCGATCCTGGGGAACGCTATGGCCCCGACTTTTACGCGGACCTCCTTGAATCGTCAAAAAACGAATCCCCCGAGGATACCAAGATAAATGCCGATTCAAACTCCCCCGTCGAAGCCAAGACGTCGGAACCGGGGACGACCCACGAACTCGATAAGGCGACGGATGCCCAACAAGAGGGTGATGCCGTGAACAAGGGTCCGGTGGAGCCCAAGACTTAAGGTCATATGCGCCTTTCCGTGCAACGCCGGGACGAGAAATTGACAGCGAAGACGCAAAGGCAAGAAATAAATCAAAGTCTTGTGGAAACTGATCGGCGGTCCTGTTCGTGCCGGCACCGGGCCTTGTGCATAGTTTCCATGTGCCTTGGCGTCTTGGCGACTTTATGGTTTGATTTTCCCGGCAAAAGGAATAGTTCGCGGGAACGGTTATCGGTTTATTTAGAAACGGACCTGTGACTTGTTCGGCTATCGTAAACCCGCATGGATGTCAAAATGAACGATGTGTTGCACCTTCTCAGCCCCAGATGGAAGAAGTTCAAGAATCGAGGAAAAACCCCCCAGAGAATACGTATTCGCCTCCCGTTCCTCGCAAGTCTCGTAGGTGTGCTTTGGGTGGTGATATATGCGGTATGTGTGCGCTCCCTCGGCTATCTCGCGTCTGAGGAAGTGTTCGGTTCCATCGCGGCAATAAAACTTCTGTCTATTGTCTTAATCACTTTCGCGTTCGTACTGATCGTGAGTAACATCGTTACAACCTTCTCCACCTTTTTCCTTTCGGAAGACCTGGAGATAGTGATGACCGGCCCGGTAAGGCCGGCGGCGTTGTACGCGTCTCGATTCCTGGAGACCTCGGCGGACTCGTCTTGGATGGTATTGGTTTTTGGACTCCCCGTGTTCGCTGCTTATGGTACGGTCTTTTCTTCAGGTCCGAGTTTCTACTTTCTGTCCTTTGTTTGTCTTCTCTGTCTGCTCGTAATGACAACGGCCCTGGGGATATTGGTGGTCCAGGCACTGGTAAAGATCTTTCCCGTGAGGCGCTTGAGGGACCTCTTCCTGTTCGTTGGGATACTGATCTTCGTGGGAGTGTACCTGCTGTTCCGGATGGCCCGTCCGGAGGATTTCCTCAACCCGGAAGGCTTCGCCTCGATGATGGATTATCTGTCGGTGATGTCGGAGCCCTCGTCGCCGCTCCTCCCGACCACATGGATACTTGAGATCCTCAGACCTTACATCTCCGGCTATGGATGGGGGGAATTGAAGTTCAACCTGGCGTTTCTGGTTACCGGCACGATCCTTATTTACCGATTGGCGGGACACTATCACGTGCATGCCCATTTTGAAGGGTACTCAAGGACGATGGAATCCCGAGGTGCTCGCTTGAGTCGTAGTCGAACCGTGGATTGGACGGCCCGACTGTTGGAGAGACATCTTGATCGGCCGATAGCCCGCGTTGTGGTAAAAGAGTTCCTGCTCATGGCGCGGGATTGGGGCCGATTAAGTCAACTTCTACTGCTTATAGCCCTAATTATTGTGTATTTGTACAATTTTGCCGCGTTGCCGTCACTGAATACTCCCGCGGCGACAATGTTCCTGAAGAATACGGTGGCTTTTATCAACATAGCGCTGGCCGGCTTCGTTATCGCATCATTGGGGGTGCGTTTTCTGTTTCCCGCCATCTCATCCGAAGGTCGCGCCTTCTGGATCCTGAAAGGCGCTCCGATTGACCTACGGCGAATACTGATGGTGAAATTCTGGTTCTACCTTGTGCCCATGTGTATACTGGCCCTCATCCTGGCCGTAGTAACCAATTACCTGCTCGGGGTGGATGCCTTCATGTTCGCCGTGTCCACGGTGACCGTGCTGCTTTTGGCCGTGGGAGTCACTTCACTTTCCATAGGCATGGGCGTCTTCCATGCGGACTTCAAAGACCCGGACCCCAGCCGGGCCTTTACAGGCTTCGGCGCGTTGATGACAATGATATACGCCGGTCTGGCAGTCGCTGCGGTGATTCTTCTCGAACTGTACCCGCTGTACCGGGTGGTAACCGCCGAATTCTATTCAAGGCCCCTCTCGGCCTTAGATTATGCCGTGATGATATGTTGTTTTTCCGGCGCCTTCGCCGTGGTGGGCTTTCTTATCTTCGTGCCCCTCACGAGAGGATTGGCTCTAATTCGGGAATTGGAGATCTGATCGTTGACAAATAGTAGAGAGGAGTCGTCTTTGACGCGCGATGCCGTTAACATCCCTTGCGGAACCCTCGTATTGGAAGGTTTGCTCGAAGTCCCCAACCCCTCGGGAGGGCCGTGCCCGGCCGCGCTCCTGTGTCATCCCCACCCCCTCTATGGGGGTAACATGCTCAACAATGTCATTGAGGCCGTGGCCCGGGGATTGCTAGAACTGGGGTTTGCATGTCTCCGCTTCAATTTTCGAGGCACCGGAAGGAGCCAAGGCACTCACGGAAACGGGATATCGGAACTGGACGACGTCAGGGCCGCCCTCGACTTCCTCGTCACGGTGAAGGATCTAAATCCTAAACAAATAGTCGTGGCAGGATATTCCTTCGGATGTTGGGTGGGACTCAAGGCGGCCGTGGAGGATGACAGGCCCGCTCTGCTCATCGGAATCTCTCCCCCGGTGGACATGTATGACTACGGGTTCCTCAAGACTGAAACAAGGCCCAAATTACTTCTGGCCGGCGAGAGGGACTTCGTGTGTTCCCTAAGCGGGTTTAACGCACTTATAGCCGAAATCCCCGACCCCAAGGAAGGGGTAATCATACCCGATTCCGACCACTTCCATTTCGGTAGAGAGAAGTACGTCGTTAAGGAAGTTGCCGCGTTTCTCACTCGTCATGAGCCGATGGGATGACGCATGAATTCGGAAAGGATTAGGCTTTGGTTCTGATGCCACAGACTGAAGGAGCATTGACTCAGTAGGCCTGCCCTCCCCGTGAACGGGAAGGGCAACTCTTGTCCCCCTTTAACGGGGTGACCACAGGGAGGTGATCGCTTCCACGGATACCGATCCGGAATTACTTGCTTGAATGCGCAATGGTATTACTCACCCGGTCGCTCAACGCGGAAAGATACTTGAGTACGCACCCGCCACACGTCTATCTTATCGTTGATCATTCTTACGTCCTGTTCGACCACGCCGATACGAGTTATCCCTCGCAGGGTCTTTTGTGCTTCTTGGATCACCTGCTTCATGGCGTCCTCCCAGCCATGGGGTGATTCGCCTACCAGTTCTACTATCTTGACGACTGACATGGAAAACTCCTTGTTTTCATCGCGGGTTTCAAAACTATTCCCGAGCACGGGGCAACCCGTGTCGGGGACTACCTTTCAGGTCTTCGCCGGCCGCGGCTTGTTCCAACCCCATTATGGGCAGTACCCAGTATAACGATTCGAGGTTTGCCGCGTAATTGGATTCCAGAAGCGGCGGGCATCGCTGAATACGCATTCGCCCGGTTATGATGGTGGTGGCGAATTCCATACATCCGTCCAGTCCGCACTCTCGGCAGTCAATACCCGGCAATCGCTTGAAAATTTCCATTGCACCCAACCCGTGACGAGATTCTACGGCAGGTGCGACCGTGAATCGAAGGTCAAACGCTTGAAGGAAGAAATCAACCGCGGTTCTAAGAATAATCCGGAAATCCAGGAGGTCGTCCGCTCTGCTTATCACCATTCCGTTTCGGGTGATTACCACCAGTCTATGCTCTTCTTCAAATGCCAGGACCGGCACATCGGGACGAAAGGCCCCACCACGTATCAATCTCGCCATTATAGGGATTAAGTAGGCCACGTCACTGTAAAAACTTATCTCTATCCTCAGACGGTTAGGATCGGTTAAAGCTGCGCGCACCAAGTCAACCCGGATGCCTCCTAAGACGTCCCTCCACACGGCGTCCGGAGCCGCTGCATCAGGGTTTTCCTTTCTGAAGGGCAGGTAAGGAATGGTCCCGGACACGGGAACGCGCATTCGCGAAAAGTGGGATAAAAGGGATTCTCGACCCGACGCAACCAGTAGGAATGGTGCGGTGAGCCCGGCGCAAAACTCGGGAGGCTCTATTTGCTCGGCCGAGCATTTAACTTGGGGCAGCACCCGAAGGGCCGCCTGGAAAGATTCATGATCGGGGAATACGATGAAGTCCGCCATAACATCACACAAACACGGCAAGGGATTTGTCGTCAACCACAATGTGTGATACCCAAGAACAGGGTCCTTCTTTGCATGAGAACGCCCTAACCGGGGTAACGGCCGTTGTGGATGTCAAAGTTGCGAGTCCGGCCCCGAGCGCATGCGTGGAAGAAGGCCGTTTGCGCACGGGCGCGGCGAAGCCGCTCATGGTCTCGAAATGGCAGCGTGGAGGAAATACCCGGCATGGGAAAGGACTTGGAAAGACAACTTCTGTTTGCCGAAGAGCTGTCCGAATTATTGGCGGACCTCTTCAGCAGGCCGGTATATCTGGATTTCGAGTCAGGTGATCATCTTGTAATCAACAGGGTCGATATCGTGTCGGTATCTCGACGCAGCTCCATGCAGCGGGTCGAAATCTTTCGCACACCCCACTTCGGCATTGTCCTGGCCCTCGACGGCTGGGTTCAGTTGGCGCAATCCGATGAGCACATATATCATGAGCTGCTGATCCATCCGGCGGCCCTTGTTCATCCGTCCCTTCGATCCGCACTGGTACTGGGAGGAGGCGACGGTTGCGCCGTGCGGGAATTGCTCCGATACGAGGAGCTTGAATATCTCGACATGGTGGAAATAGACGCCGCGGTCATTGAACTATCGCGCGAATATCTCCATAAAATCAATCGCAAATCCTTGGACGATCCAAGGCTTCACACGTTCATAAACGACGGAGAGCAATTCCTCAAGGATAATCCGGAAAAAACCTATGACCTGATAATTGCCGATCTGACGGAGCCGTACGACTCGGCCGGCGACTTCGGCGGACTCTCCGGGCACATTTTCTCGGCCGATTTCTATCAACTGCTCAAGGGTCACATGAACCCATCGGCCATATTGGTAATTCAAACAGGCGGTCTGAGCTTCAATGCGTACGTCGACAAGTTGCATTGTGAAATTCTTGAAGGCCTTCAAGCAGGCTTTGGTACGGTGAGTGCGGCGTACGAATACATTCCGTCGTATGAGCAGATCTGGAGCATCACTTTAGCCTCCGATCATCCTTATGATTTCATTGGATTCGACCCGGACCCCTCGATGGAACGAAAGGGCATCGGGCCTCTCAAGTATTACGACCGAATTTCCCATACGAGGGCCTTTCAGATGCCTCGAACGGTGAGAGACTTGTTGGCTTCCCGGAAGGCCGAGTAATCGCGCTTACGGCGACCCCGGCCGACAATCGGTCCGCTTCCCCCAGTGAAGGCAGAGCACCATGCAGATAAACCATACGGTGGATGAATCGCACAGAATACACGCGAGGCGGCTTGACATGCCGCCGAGGCTCCTTTTGGGACCCGGCCCTTCCAACGTGCATCCCAGGGTGAGACTAGCCATGGCCATGAATGAAGTGGGGCACCTTGATCCCTGTTTCATCAACCTTATGAACGAGGTCCAGGACCTGCTGCGATACGTTTGGCAAACGAACAACCCATTCACCATACCTGTCAGCGGGACCGGCAGCGCTGCGATGGAAGCCGCTCTCGCCAATACCGTGGAACCCGGAGACGTAGTCCTCTTAGGAGTCAACGGGTACTTCGGCGAAAGGTTGTGTGATATGGCATCCCGTTACGGCGCGGATGTTCGTCGTCTCGAAAAGCCGTGGGGAACCGTTTTCACGCTCGAAGAAATCAAGGCGAGTCTGGAGGTTCATGGTCCCATGCTCTTGGGACTCGTCCATGCTGAGACTTCGACGGGGGCTTTGCAACCGATGGAAGGGGTTGGCGACCTGTGCCGCGAATTTGATGCTTTGCTTTTGTTGGACACGGTAACAAGTCTTGGGGGCGTGCCGGTCCATCTTGACGAATGGAAGGTGGACGTCGCGTACAGCGGAAGCCAGAAATGCATAAGTTGTCCCCCCGGCCTAGCGCCCCTGACCTTGGGTGACCGGTCTCTCGCCAAGCTCCACGCGCGAAAGACAAAGGTCCCCAATTGGTACCTCGACATGAGCATGGTAGGGAAATACTGGGGCAGTGACCGAACCTACCACCACACGGCACCCATCGCCATGAACTATGCTTTACGCGAGGCGCTGGTCATCATAGCCGAAGAAGGATTGGAAAGTCGTTGGGAAAGGCACCGCAGGAATGCGGAACTCCTCTGGGAAGGATTGGCGGAGATGGGTATCTCCTGCCACGTGGCCCCGGAAATCCGCCTACCGAGCCTGACTACGGCGCTCATACCTCCGGGAACCGACGGCCGAGCCGTAGGCGCAATCCTCCGCGACCGTTTCAACATCGAAGTTGCCCAAGGCCTGGGGCAACTGGCCGGAAAGGTATGGCGCATCGGATTGATGGGGTATAACAGTCGGACCGAGGTGGTTACGTTACTGCTGTCCGCCCTGCGGAAGGTCCTGGGCCGCGAATGACGGAAAGATCAAACCGCGAATTTGCGAAGAAGCAAACGCGCGAACGAAATGGGTACCGAATTCGCAACCGCGTAACCATTCAGTTACGAGAGGGGAATTCCAATCTCAACGTGGCGCAGGCTTTCCAGCCTGCGAATATTCTTAGTCCGATCTCGGCAGGCCGGGAAGCCTGCCTCACAAGAGTGAATGGTTACGCAACCGCCGGATTTGCTCTTTACGAAGAGGGGGATGTGTGGCACAGTTTCTTACCGATCATGTCGGGTATGCACATCCCCTCTCGGAGCGCACCCGTCCGCTATGCAGTCGCGGCCGTAAGCGTCCGGTAGGATGAATTCGCGGCATTTCGGGGCGAGATCGTCCGGGCGAGTCGAAATCATCGGCAGGGATTGCGGGCCCGAGGACGGAAGCGGTGGGACCTTCGGGCTAGAAAAGACAGGACGATGCCCGGCTTGCTCTTTTACCACTTGGACCGACTCTGCCGGCCCGGCGGGGTCGAGCGCCGACTAAGGGGCTTGATGCCTACCATCACGGCCCCAAATGGGAGGTTGAGATTATGGCCGGTTACTTTGCCGACAATGCGGCCTCGGTTGGCCGAACGCCCTTGGTCAGACTCAACAGGATAATCGGGGACTCTGATGCCGTGGTGCTCGCCAAGGTGGAGGGCCGAAATCCGGCGTTTTCGGTTAAGGACCGTATCGGCGTATATCTCATACGTGATGCTGAAGAAAAAGGGATACTTAAGGAAGGCGTTGAGATTATCGAGCCCACCAGCGGCAATACCGGCATAGCGCTGGCCTACGTGTGTGCGATAAAAGGATATCCGCTCACTTTGACCATGCCCGACACCATGAGCATCGAACGGAGGAAGTTGCTCAAGGTCCTGGGGGCAAAGCTTGTCTTGACCGAAGGGTCCAAGGGGATGCGCGGGGCCGTTTCCAAGGCCGAGGAAATAGTAGCCGCGGCGCCGGACCGTTTCTTCATGCCGCAACAGTTCGAAAACCCCGCCAACCCTAGGGCGCACGAGGAAACCACGGGCCCGGAAATATGGGAGCAGACCGCGGGAGAGATAGATGTCTTCGTTTCCGGAGTGGGCACGGGGGGCACCATAACGGGCGTCTCTCGATATCTAAAAAAACGAGGTAAACCGATCCGCTCCGTCGCTGTCGAGCCGGCCGAGAGCCCGGTTATCAGTCAAACCATGCGCGGGGAAACCCTTGTGCCGGGACCGCACAAAATCCAAGGCATAGGTGCGGGATTCATACCGAGCAACCTCGATTTGAGCGTGGTCGATGAAGTCAGGACGGTGACCAGCCTGGAAGCCGTGCATTTCGCTCGTCGCCTGGCAATGGAGGAGGGCGTTCTGGGCGGTATATCATCCGGCGCCGCCGTTGCCGCTGCCGCCCGCCTGGCGGGCATGAAAGAGTACCGGAACAAGGTTATCGTCGTGGTGCTGCCGAGCGCGACGGAAAGATACCTCAGTTCGGTTCTGTTCGACGGTTTGTGCGACGACAAGACGGGACTATAGGATGAGCCTCGGGAGCATCGGCGCATCCGCCGAGCAGCTTCCGCATCCGGCCATGAAAGCCCGGAAGGCCCTAAAGGTTAAGCCGGCGACGAACGAGGACTTGACAGCTTTGGTCCGAATTGGGCAAAACAAACGTAGTAATCGTTCACCACGACGGATGAAGAATGAACCACGAAGCACAAAGGAATCAAAGGCTGATAATCTTCAGGTACCTCCGACCCAAGCCGGCACTCTGATTCACGGGTGTACATGCCTTGTGAACCAACAGGCTTTTATGGATCATTTCAACATCTTCTTCGTGTCTTGGTGACTTTGTGGTTCTATTTTCCGGATTCGAAGAGCCGTCCCGCTGAACGGTTACCAAACGTATAGGGTGGCCGTTCGAGGGAACCAAGTAAACGTTATACTCATGGGGGCAAACCGTGAAGAGCAGTGACGACTGTATTTTCTGCCGTATAGTTGCCGGAACGATTCCCTGCGTGAAGGTTTTCGAAGATGACAAAGTGCTGGCGTTTATGGACGTCAATCCTCTCAACCGAGGACACCTGCTCGTAATTCCAAAAGAGCATTGGGTGACCATAGACGAAGTGGACCCTGATCTGTACGCACACGTCGGGTCGGTGTTGTGCCGACTGGCCAAGGCGGTCCGAAGTGCCGTAAACCCGGAAGGAATGACCGTCATGCAATTGAACGGACGAGCCGGCAATCAGGTCGTTCCCCACCTTCACGTGCATCTTGTCCCCAGATGGGAGAACGACGGTCTCCCCATAACGGCTTGGGATCCGGTCCCCGGTGATCCGGCCGAACGGGTGGAAATCGCTGAGGCAATCAAGGCCGCCTTGTGACTTGGTGACCCCTTGTAACCATTCAGTTACGAGGGAGAAATTCCAATCTCAACGTGGGGCGGGCTTTTCAGCCGGCTCCACAAGACTGAACGGTTACGACCCCTTCGGGGTCGTGCTTGACAATATGTGGCCGGGCGTATCCCGCCGACCCGCACCCTTTGTGAAACGGACCACCGGAAAGGAATTCACAGTGTCGGTTTCCATCGAGCCCCCCTGTCGGCCATGATCGAGAACGAGAAAGACGCCCCCAATAGCGGACAATCCGCACGCCCCCCGGAATTCCTCAACTACTTCGGCAAGGATCGCCCCTTTCAACTCTGGTTCGCGCGAAAGAGAACGGAACTGGCCTCCGCGGTGTTCCCCTTTTTCGCCCGTTGCCGACTCGTACCCGACACCATTTCATACTGCGGCATCGCATTGCTGATGGGCGTGGTTCTGTTCTTCGTTCGTGATCCTGGACTCGCGGTTCTGTTCCTTGCCGGCCACATAATCTGTGACGGTCTCGACGGGGCATATGCGCGGCATTCGAACACGGCTTCCCAGTCCGGCGCGTTTACCGACCTCGTATGCGATCAGTTCGGCATGGTGGTAGTCGCGGTTTTGGCGGTGTTCCACCACCTCGTACATCCGATTATCGGCACCTTGTACATTTCACTATACCTGATCGTCGTCGTCTTCGGCGTCCTGATCAACGTAATGGGCCTTGGGGTACGGGTTACGGTAACCAGCAAGTACTTCTTGTACATCGTATATTCCCTTTGGACTTTTTGCGGCGTAAACTTTTTCTCTCACCTGATGTCCTTCTTCTCCGCGATAATGTCCTTCGAGGTTATCGTAGGGTACTTGCGCCTCAAGAGCGGCATACGTAGGAAGTTCGACGCCGAGGTCCGCTTTGCCGACGGCGATCCCTATTCGGGTCGGCTCAACTACGCGCTCAACGTCGCAGCACCGGTCACGATTTTTCTCATCATCGTAATCGCGTCGAACATGGTTCCCATCCGAGCGGTGCTTGACGGCCCGACCTTGGACGTCAAGTGGATACGCGGCGAGACCGTGCCGACCGGTGACGAAACAGGGACGATTATCGGGATAGGCGGCTATGGGGAGCATTTACTGATCTTGGCGCGGTGCCCGGACGACCGCATCGAGGTGCGGAAGCTTTCGGGAAGAGCGGCCGAAACCGTCGGTCGGTTCGTCATGCCGGGCTACATTGTCCCCGCATTCGGGGCGGTACCCGTGAACGACGGAATCCTTATGCCGGCCGACACAAACACGCGGTTGCTGTTCGGGATCGACTTGGAGGACTCGTTTGCCGCGGGAAGGCCGGTAATCGTGTTTACGCTGCCGTTGGGTCATGTGCGTATCACGGCGATGGCCGTCACCAAGCACAAGGGAAAGACCGTGTGGTTGACCGCCAACTACTTGTACACTCGTAAAACCTACCTGATCGATCCCGAGCGTGCCTCAAGGACTGGAGAACTGACGGGGGGCTTTGACGGTTGCTATGTCAACGGGGCCTTTCCCGCCGGCCTGGCGGCCTGGAAAGAATCGGTGATCGAATTCAACAGGACCCCCGCAAACGGCTTGCTTTACGTGGCGCCGCTGGACCGGCTCCTCAAGGGTACCAACCTGCTCCGAGGTAAGACCGCTTCATTCGCGCCGCCGGTCCCTGATGCGCTGGGTCCGGTGATTCAGGGCGAGGACCTGGTCATGATATCACCCGAAGGCCTCCTTTTTAGACTTCCGTTGAAGGAGACGGAGTGATGCCGGCCGGCCGGCATCGGCGCGCCGAATAAGGGTCTAGGGGACGGACACGGGTATGCCGAAGGGCCCCTTGAACGGAGTGTCGACGGGCGGCACGTCGGGTAAGGCGACGCCTCCGCATGAGAGACATGGAGGATAAGCAATGCGCGATACTTTGCATATCTCCCACTGGTTGTACGGGCCGGCAGGTTCGGCCGCGACCGCGTTGGTGGGAAGATAAGGATTGAATCCTTCAGCGGAGGCAGTGGTGCTGAGGGCTAAGACGGCCATTATCGTCAATGTGGTTATTGTTGGGACGATTGGTTTCATGGTTAACAACTCCCATTAATATACTGACGGATGTATTCTATATTATGTGATAAATTAAGTCAATAACTTATTCCGAACAGGGAGTGGGTCGAAAGCGCCATCTCAGGACATGGAGCGAGGATAGGGGGGGCATACACCGGATTCGCCGGACGGTTACGAATGTTGCCGGAATGAAGCGACAAGGCTTGAGGCGGGGCATTTGCCGCCGGGGGAAGGGGGGTAGCGGCATTACGGTTAGTTTAGCGGAATTTCGGTGATTTCTTGTTGACAGCGGCACCCGGTTGCCTATATTCTTTGCGTTTATGCTTGGACGCTAAAGGCGTTGGTGCCG
>JAZDOF010000913.1:0-9934 GCA_043799015.1 Pseudomonadota bacterium
TTCAGCCGCAATATCACCGTTAATGATCCGCCCTTTCAGCACTTCTTCCGCGTTTGCGCACCTTACGGGCTCGGGTGCCACGGCGCCGAGCACAATCCGTGCGTCCCGGCAGACACCATCGTCCATCGTCAGGATCGATGCCACGCTTACCACAGCGAAATCCACCGGTTTTCTCAGCGTGAATTTGTCGTATCTCCGTCTCGCGCCGGCCTGCGGCTGCGGAATCCGGATCTCCTTTATCAACTCATCGGCTTCCATGACCGTGGTGCTCGTCGCTGTGATCCTAAAGAAGGATTGCGCAGGAACGGTCCTCTTTGTGGTGAGGATGTCGGCGTCCAAAGCGACCAGGGCTACGGCGATGTCAGAGGGACCCACTGCGAAGCAGCCTTTGCGGATCTTGTGGGAATAGGGGAGCGAGTCGGTAAGGGAAGCAGCCCCGAATATGGAATGGTACCGGTTGTCGCCCGCCAACGCGCTGCAAAACTTACCGCCCTTGCGAAGGCAGACCATGGGGCCGCCGATGTGCCTTGGGTATCGGTAAAACCAACAACGAACATCCTGTGCAAGATTGCCTCCGATGGTGGCCATGTTGCGGATATGCGGAGTACCAACGGAGTGCGCGGCCTGTACAAGCAGTCCGTAACCTTCGTTGACTATCGGGGACTTAACGATGTCGGCGAGGCGGGCAAGGGCGCCTATGGTAAGGCCGTTCCCGTCACTGCGAATATAGTCGAGTCCGGCAATGGTCTTTATGTTGATCACAGCGGCCGGGTACTCGGGTACTGCTTCGTCCTTCAAAGCGCCCAATAAATCCGTGCCTCCGGCATTGACCTTTGCTTTCCCTTGATAGTCATGAAGGAGTGCTGCCGCTTCTTCAATCGAGTAGGCACTATGGTGCTCGAACCGTTTCATTGTGACGCTCCTTTTGCTGCCTTGCCTACCTTGTCCAAGGCCCCGAGCACTCGTTGGGGAGTTACGGGATACTCATGGATCCACGCACCCACGGCATTCGAGACGGCCATAAGCACCGCCGAAGGCCCGGGGGACGTCGCGATTTCTCCGACGCCGACCGCTTGAAAGCGGTGCGTTGCTATGGGAGTCTCGAACACCACATGCTCCATGGCGGGAAGATCGGCGGAGGTACGCCATTTGTAGTCGATCAGGTTGGCATTGAGAATGTGGCCGGTGGACCGATTGAGGATACTTTCCTCGAAAATGGCGCTATCGATTCCCGCTGAGCCGATGCACCCGTTGAGCTGGCCTTCGAGCCCCTGCGGGTCGATGATTCGACCCACGTCGGTTGCAAGCACGACCCGCTTGAGGGTGACCTGTCCGGTCTCGGTATCCACCTCAACCTCGACAAAGCTCATCATGCAATTACACTTGGTAAAATCCGGTTCAAAGCGCCCCCACCCCAATACGGTCCGGTCGTATCCCAAGGCTTTCCATTTCCAATTCTTTTCAGGATGCCCTTTCAAGAAGACCACGCCGTCCGCGGTCTCCAAGTCTTGGGGGTCCGCGCCGAGTTTGGGGGCGGCAATCTCGAAAAGCTTTTGCTTGGCATCCTCGGCCGCGTTGATGACCGCGCTCGCTATGGCATAGGTCCCCCTGGAGCCCACCGGCCCAAACTCGAACGGCGTCATGAGCGTATCCGCGGGGGTCATGAAGACCTTATCCGGCTGTATTTGAAGAACCTCGGCCGCCATCCGGACATAATTGCTCTTCTGGCCGGTGCCGTGCTCCGCAGCACATAGAAATATGGTCGCTGTGCCGTTATTGTCGAGCTTTACGTACGCCTCCGCCGAGTCCTCCCCTATGTCGGCGTTTCCGTGGACGCCCACACCTATGCCCGTGCGCTTGGTGCCGTTGACGGCGGTCGGCCGGAGCCAGCCCTTCCATTTCGCCTTCCAGCCGAATCGTTCCGCTCCCTTGTCCATGGCCGGCGAATAGTCTATGCCCCGGTAGTCGTACCACTCCCCGTTACGCCAGAAGTATCCTCCACCGGGCTTGACGAAGTTCTTTTTGAGCACTTCGAAGGGATCAAGACCGGCTTTTTCCATGGCGAGGCTGAGCAGGGGAATGAACGAGCATTTCAATTCCTGGCCGCCGAAACCCCTCGTGATACCGGAGGCATTTCGGTTGGAGACCGCTACGATGCTCTTCAGGTCCCAGTTCGGGCATTGGGCCATGATCATGAGTTCGCCCGATCCTACGGCGACTTGGGCTTGCGTGGTGAACGAATAGTACCCGGTATCGACGTACCATGTGCCCTGAATCGCGGTAAGGGTCCCGTCTTTCCGCATGCCGACCCGTGCGTGAATCCTGGAGCCGATCCTAAGAGTGAAGGCGGCCATGTGCTCTTCTTTGGTAAAAAAGACCTTTACCGGCCTCCCTGTGGCCCTGCTGAGAAGCGCCGCGTAGGCCTGGACCTGCCAACACATGGTCTTGGTGCCGAAGCTGCCGCCCACGTGATGCCCGATGACCCTTACTTCGACCATGCGGTTGAACACGTGAAAGAGGCTTCCTTTGTCCATGTACGGGGCTTGGCTGGTGCCCCACACCGTTACTTTGTTCGGCTCCTCCCACAGGGCCACCGCTCCGACCGTCTCAGGGGGAAGAGCGTTGGGAAGATTCTCGTACCCGAAAGTGCCTTCCGCTATGACGTCCGCCTCGGCAAACCCCTTTTCCACGTCCCCCATCACTACGCCCTTGAGGCAGTTGGGCCCGAAGTAGATGGTTCCACCCGGTAAGATGTTGCCGGGCACGTCGTCGTAAACCAAAGGGGCGCCGGGCTTTAGGGCGGAATCAATATCGAAGACTGCGGGCAGAATCTCGTACTCCACATCGATAAGATCCAACGCCTCTTCGGCGATGTCTTCGGTAACCGCCGCGATCAGGGCTATCGCATCTCCTACGTACCTGACTTTCTTGTCGAGCACGGGCACGCTGCGTGGTGTGCCTCCCCTCCAATCGGGTACGTCTTCCCAAGTGAGGACGGCCTCTACCCCGGGGACGGCTTCAGCCTTGGTCTTGTCGATCCTTTTGATGCGTGCATGGGCATGGGGACTCCTCAAAACCTTTCCGTGGAGGAGGTTTTGAAACTTCACGTCGTCGAGGTACTGGACAGCCCCGGTGACTATCCCTACAGCGTCCCTCCGCGGAAGGATTGTTCCGATGAATCGGTAATTATTGCCCACTGTTATCCCCTCCTTCCGTTACCAACATGACCGCGCGGATAACCTGATAGTGGCTGATGCACCGGCAGAAATTCCCGGAAAGGGCCTCCTTTATCTCGTCTTCGGTGGGCTGCGGGGTTTCGTTGAGGAACGCCTTGGCCGTCATGATCATACCAGGGGTGCAGAAGCCGCATTGAAACGCCGTGTGGTCGACGAACGACTGCTGCAACGGATCAAGCGCCCCCGTCTTGGGGTCTCGCAGACCTTCAATGGTGGTTATGGTCTTTCCTTCGCATTCGACGCTGAGGATCTTACAGGAAAGCACCGCCTTTCCGTCCATGATGACCGCACAGGCACCGCATGCTCCTTGATTGCACGAGACCTTTGTGCCCGTAAGGCCGAGAGTTTCTCTGAGCGTATGGGACAGCGTATGGGTGGGAGAGATTTCGCCTGGGTCAGACCCGACTCTCAAGCCGTAGTGCCGACCATTCACCGTGAAGGCGACTCTGCGGCTTCCGGATGCCGTCCGAGTACCACTATCCGCTTTCGTTACCGTCATTTGTTTCCTCTGAATCGATGATCGCAATAGGCAACCGTTCACCGGGACGGCCCTTCAAGCCTCAACCTCCGCGCCGAGCAATCGTGATAGGGTCTTTCCCGCCTCTGCCGTGAGCGGTCCGTACCGTCGCGCGATTTCCGCGCTCGGAAGCCCCAGCACGGCTATGTAACCGGTGGGACGTTGGTTTGGGCCGAGCACGGGGGCGGCCAGGACATTGAGTCCGGGTACCATCTCCTCGAAATCCTCAGCGAACCAGTTCCGCCTACAGCGGTCGATTTCCTCATTCAGCTTCGCTCGGTCAAATTTCGACGGATCTCCGTGGAAGTATAGATCGTCCTCCTCAAGCAGTGCGGCAAGTTCTTCGTCAGGGAGAAACGCGGCGATTGCCTTGCCGTGACTGCCGTAGGTCAAGGGTAGGCGCCGGCCGACGCGCATGGTGACTTCCATGACACGCGCACCTTCGTGCTTGGCCGCGACAAACACATTCTTGTCCGCGATCAGTCCGAGGGCCGCAGTTGCCCCCGCCTTTTCCGCCAGTTCGGCGAGGAGAGGCTCGGCAAGCCTAGGGGCGCTGAGCGTGTCGAGAAATCTCCGTGAAAGACCGATAAGGCCGGGGCCGAGGGTATAGCCTTTTCCTCTGCCCCCCGTTCGCACGAGGCCGTATTTCCGGAGGGTGTGGAGAATGCCGAAGGCCGTGCTCTTGTGCAACCCCACGGTCTCACAGATTTCGGTCAAGCTCATGTGAGCCGATTCAGCGTCCGCCAAGCGGAACAACACGCGCAGAGCCTGTTCTACAGCAGGCACTACGTACTTGTCGGTGGGTTTTGTGTTCTTAGGGGCTGTCATGAGTTCGGTATACAAAACTGTAGTTCGCTAGAGACGCACAAGTTGTCGCATACCATTTAGGTGAGGATTTCGTCAAGAAAAAAGTAATGCTTGTAAACTTCGTAACGGATGGGCCGGCTCGATGCACGTATCACATGATATCTTTTGATTCGATAGACCGTCACACGTTTCGAGGCGCCATGGTACCGTTCATCGAAACATCGGTCACGGCAACCGTGCCGACGCAGACGGTTTTGTGAAGCCACGTATCGAGGCACCCCAAGGGGAACATCGGCGGGCCATGGTTGGAGCTTGCAGGCTTTTCATCCCGGATAGGGAAAGAAATCGGAGGTTGCCGATATGGCGTTCGTTACTCGGCCGCCTCGGCTCTCAATCATCCTCCGAAAAAGTATGCGGTCATGGCACGGTCAAGTGCGAAGGCGAGCATGAAGGCCGTGAAGAAATGGGGCAGCATGCCGGGTAGGGCCTGGGAAAAACTGTCGTGGCTCGCTCGTCCGAGTCGATAGACAACAAAGAACGTCCAGAACAACCCCGTCCATATAAGAACCGTTTGGACCAGGTGGGTCCACTCGGGGGGCACCTTTATGATGAGCTGCTTCAGTATGTCGAAGTCGAACATCTGCGACATTTGGATGGGAATCTGAACGCCGAGGTTGATCAGGTAGTATAGATGAAAGGCCATGAAGGCCGTCAACGCTAGAGGAAGGAGCGCCAAACCGTAACGTGAGTAGTTCTCGTCGAATGAATCACCGAACACGGTTTTGGAAAACACCGTGGCCACGACGTGGCAGATGTTTACCGCCAAGACTATCACCACAAAGAACGCCGTAAACCTGCCGACTTCCGAAAGCGGCAGTTTGGCCGTCAAGTCCCCGTAGTGACCCATCTTATAGGCAAGTTCGCTGAGAAGCCCGCCGATCATACCGATCACCATGAAGGCCGTCCCGGCGTTCGTGTGACGAATTTCCCACAGTTCCTGCCCGGGGATACGAAGATTCAGCTTTATCGCGCCGTGTGGACAGTTCTTGACGCAATTGCCGCAAAGCTTGCACAGCCGGTTACTGTGGAGGCGCGGACCGGCCTGTCCGAAAGGACATCCCGGGACGTTCGCTGTCCCGGTGAAGCACTCGTTGGAAGTACACTGCGAGATGCATACGTTTCTGTCGGCCCTTAGTTCGATGAGCGAGGTCTTGGCCAAGACCGCGGTCATTCCGCCCAGGCCGCAAAGATAGCGGCACCACGAGTGTCGTTCGAAAACGGCTGCTACGACTACGGCGGACACCAGCATGGCACCAAGAAGAATGCCGAGGTTCAGGGGGGAGTTTCGCATATCCGTGGCCGTTTCGACCCAAATTATGAAAAGAACCGCGGCCGCCACCAGGAAGTCGCTGTGGGTCTTAAGGAAGGCAGGGAAGGGGAGGTCCCAAGATACTACTTTCTTTACAAGATTGCTGACCGTGCCGATGGGACAGAGCGTACACCAAAACCTTGCCCACATGAATCCGCCGATTATGAGCGTGGGCCATCCAACGGCCCAACTGAACAGGGCCGCGGGATTGCGGATCGGGTCCGCAGGGCCGAGAAAGAAGAACACGAGGAGTATGAAGAAGAAGGGCGTGGCGGCACTCTGTAGTATGGCAGGGAATAGGGGGCTCATCATCGTCCCGCGAACCGGCCGGAACCTGAGAAGATCAACTTTGCCGCGGCCTTCGACCCTTTTGAGGTCAAAGTAGATGTCCTGGGGTCTGAGGGTACCCCCTTCGGCCACCAAGACGGCCCGTTTGAGCGTAGTGGACAGCTCGACGTCGTTGCCCGGCCATGAGTAGTTCACCAGGACGCTGAGGGTATGCTTGGGCAATTCAGGCACATCCTTGCGCGAATCCTGAGAATACTTCTTAAGATAATGCTTAACCAACACCGGAATTTCTCTCCGGCGTTTTCGCAACGGCGGAACAATCATGGAGCGATGCATAAGGCCGTGAATCAGAGGATGGCGGTCCGGCGAGATCTCCGATGGGTCAAGCTCGGTCGTGGCGATAAGCCTGACTCTGGACGTCTTTTCTTCCTTTCCATCCACTTTGCGGTAGGTCCCCACGGTAACGGCTTTGAGCAGGTCCTCCTGCACTGCGGCTGTGAGATGTTCCACGCCGCGAACCAGCAATGTGCCGTCCTCGGTCAACTCCATATAGCCGGCGATCTCCGTCGGTCCGGAGTCCGCTTCCTGTCTAACGGAGCCGAAGAACAGGCGCAGTTGATCATCCGTCAGGTCGGCGATCTCCGGATGGTCCCTCTCGACCCCTCCCTTTTCCAAGGACCAGGGCGAACCCGATGAGGAATCCCGGGCCCCGGCGCGGGTGCGCAGGAGGTCCAGCAGCAGGAAGACCTCCTTATACTCGTGGCTTATACGGAATATGGCATGGGCCAACACTTCCTTACCCACACCGGTCTCCCCGATGATCAGGACCGGGCCGTCGGTAAGAGCAAATTCCTCGATGCGTTCCGATAGGTTGCGCCGAACATAGTCGCCTATGAGGTAATCCGGGAATATGTGGTCTTCGCGACTGATAAGCGATTGAAGCGCCCGCTTCTTCAGCTTGCTCCGAAATACCGTCCGGTCCAGCTCCATGACCTTGTGAGCGAGATTCTTGGCCACTTGCAGGCTGAAATCGGGGTCTTGCCTGAGAAGCGTTTCGAAGTCCTCGGCCGGTATTTCCAGAACGCGGCAATGGTCTTCCGCTATGAGATAGGAATCGGCCGGGAGCGGCTGTTCCGTAAGAAAACTGATTTCCCCGAATATCTCACCGGGGCGGAGGCGGTACACCGAGATTTCTCTGCCGGCCTCATCCTTGAAGACCACACCTGCCGCTCCGGTTAAGAGAAAACGGATCCGGTCTCCGGGGTCTCCGGGCTCCAACAGTCGGTCGCCGGGTTCATACTCCCGTACGAAGCCGTGATCCCGTGCAAAGCTTCTCAAACCTTCAGGGAGCCTTCCCAAGGCTTCGACGACATTTTCGTAAGGTAGTGGGATTTTTAACATTGTGGCTGAGCGAAACGCACGACATCCCCTCGAAAACCGGTTTGTCATTACTGGAGACCGTCGCTTGTCGACCGCCGGCGGTCGATGCACTCCCGTGTCGCCCTTCCCTTGAACGGCAACGAGCGTGCCGGATATCCGATCACCCATCATTTACACCATTCGGTCTCGGTTATCAATATGGCGAAGGCGGAACCGGGACCCGGATGCGACTTCAGGCCCTCCATTCCGGGATCATTCCCGCACTCGCCGACCATTCACTCTTGTGGGGCGGGCTTGCCGGCCTGCCCCACAAGAGATTGGAATTTACCCCTTGGAACTGAATGGTTACCGCACCCGGAGGGTATTCCTTGACATAACGCCTTCCAAGGAGATATCATAGCCTCGAACTTCTAGGCTTTAGCTTTTCAGCGTTCCTACCTAACATGTTTAGAGGTATGGATTGGAACTCAGATACCGAAATCAGGCCCTGACCTTGGCCATAGTCATTTGCCTTCTTGCCGCGGCGGTCTTAGCGCCGTGCGGCGCCGGGGCCCAGGAAGGGACCGCGTGGTGGTCATCGGCCACCTGGTTTGACTGGACCGACCACCGAATGGAACTAAGTGGGCGCTTCATGCTGACAAGGCTGATGTCAGGTTCAGTGGAAGACAAGAGCTCAGGCAAGAAGTTCGATATGGCCGAGCATCTAGGGATATCAAGAGATCCCGAGCCGTTCTTGGAGTTCTCGGGCGTTTTTTACCTGGATCGTTTGGCGATCCGCTTCAGCATCGAAGAGAACCATCTCATGCGGGGGCGAACTTCAGACTGGCAGCGACTATCCGAGTTTGACATGAGTATCGGCCGGCTCGGAATAGACGTGAATCTTCTTCGGTTACCTTTTGCCGCGGCCGGCGTGAATTTCGATTACTATGGGTCGCGGATCAAATTCCGTGCGCATGACACGACAGGGATGAATATTTCATTCGAGAGCGACCGGCCTATGACCATAGGGCTACACGTATGGGCCATTCCTTTCCGCATGAAGGAAGTGCCGGTGCTGGTGCATGCGAGGGCTCGCTTTCCTTTCCCCGTTAATGTGGTGACGACGCGAGATCACGAGGTTCAATTAATCGACTGGGAAGTCGGATGCGGTATCAGGGAGTCGGTCTGGGATTTGAGCCCGTGGGGGTTCACGACTTTATCCGGTGGAATTGAGGCCGGTTTTCGTTCCGGGAGCATCGTGATCGACTCAATCGAGGACGGATTGTTGAAGGCTTCGTGGCAGGGGCTATTCGTTCAAGGCGCAATCAATTTCTGAATAGGACCGTACTCAGGCGTCCTCGTTACGTACGGTTTTCCGAAACCGCCTCAACAAATACCAAAAAAGCATAACCGGGACACGAATGGATCTAGGGGCGACCGGCGGTCACCCCGGTTTGTGTAGTGGTACCCCTCAAGAATTCAGACCGCCTTGAGAAGCGATCCATCGGATCCCCACCTTACCATTACGAGCAACAGGGCGAACCGTCTCCCGTGTTCGTATCGATCGTACAGCAGCAAGCCGCAGCTTTACGTCCAAGGACGGAGTTGATGACCGCTGCGGCGCATCCTACCCCCGCCTGTACCGTGATGGCTGAAGCCGGGCAGTTCATTGCGCAAGCGCCGCATTCCATGCAAGCATCACGGATGCCGATACCGACCTTTCCATTCTTTCGAACAAACACTGCGTGGGGACAGACGTCGAGACACAACCCGCATCCGACGCATTTTTCTTCATTAAACCTTAGAGTTACCACGTTTTTCAAGTACAGGAAGTCTTGTCGAGACATCTCGCTTTCTCCTTATGCGGTGAACCGAGCCACGAGCCACAACCCGATGCCCAAGACCACAGCAGCGATCTGGAAGGGCACGGCCCATCTCATTTCTTTTCTAACCCCGGACAGAGAAGTGTACGTAGAGGCTCCCGTAAAATTCATCGAAAGATAGGCCGTCAAACCGGGAATCACCAACAGCCATGCCGTTGTCTCGATGGGGCCCGGCCAGACTCCCCAAATGTGCGCGCGGGCGGCGAGCAAGGCCAAAGCGGCGACGATTCCGGGTACTAGGCCCTTCAAGGCAAAGGCCCTTCCCGGAAGCAGGGGCAGCAGGAGAGGGGAAGCAATGGCCCCCGCGATTATGGCCGCGAAGAGGCCGAAAACGGCAAACAGGCCGTAGCTCATAGCATTTGACCAGAATCCGTCCGGACCTCCTAACCCGCCGAGGAGGAACGCGAAAGGCGCGATACGAATCCCGGCCTTCAAGGCATCCACAAGTTCCACAGGAACCAGGACGGCTCTTTCA
>JAZDOF010000928.1:0-2456 GCA_043799015.1 Pseudomonadota bacterium
GGATATTATCGAATGGTTGGATCGAGCAACGGTTCCGCCGGCTTGAACAAGGGGTGCCGAGGAGTTGACATCGGTCGTCACCGAAGGCTTCACGGCGCGGTCTTACGTTCGGAATCGAGGGGAGCCGTCCGTCCTATTCCATGCCTTCAACGTCTTCCTCGCTTGTTTCCGGATTGGATATCATAGGGACGCAGCAAGTGATCGGGATCAAACCAGATGACGTAAAAAGTGTTGTTCTCCCACAAACCATGTAGCCTCGGGATCATCCAAAGCTTCAAAGGATGCCCGGACTTCCGGGTCGGCCAAAATCTCTTCGGTCTCACGGTCTATGGCTATCGGCTCTATGGCGGGCGTTGTAGGCATGATTACGACCTCTCATCGGATAGAATAACACCGGCGGAATGCAGCAACAAGATTTCGTCACATCCACCTCACTTCAACCATTGGAACAACTCCTCAGCCCGACGTCGAATATGCTCCGCCTCCTCGCGAGTCGGCTCCGTGTGCCTGATTCCCGGGTACCGCCCCTCTATATTCAGCGGATTCATTTCCGCCAGGGCCTCCGTCGCGCCCATCCAACGAGTCGTCTTGCGCCCACGGCAACCAGGTCGGCGAACGTGGTGGAACCGCTCAACCCATGCTATTCTACCATACAGGAGAAGGATACCATGGTCACAGCACCCCCGTAAGGCCGAAGGTCAGGGGCCGTAAGACCGCAGAAATCCTAGCCGCACCGGAGGAAGAAACGAACCTGAACCAAGGTCCGGCTAACGAGCATCCAAGACCTTGGTAGGGGGCACTCCATGAAAATGAGCATCATATATCGAGAGGAAAAGGGATGGTTTGTGGGACACATCCAGGAATACCCGGACTATGAGAGCCAAGGAAAGACCTTGGAGGAACTTAGGGACAACCTTATAGAAATCTATGAAGATATCAAGAAAGGTTTGGTGCCCGACGCAGAGCCTTTTCGGATATGGGAAACGGCAATTTGAAAAAGGAGAACCCGTTATGGAAGGTTTAGTGGATCAAATCAGAGAGGAAGGCAGGCTCAAGGGTATCGAGGAGGGAATGCTCAAAGGTATTCAGGAAGGGATCGAACGCGGCCGGAGCCAAGTCGTGGCATCCTTGGCGCTTCGTCTTCTCTCGCGCAAGTTCCGGCGCATTGATGAGTCCACGGAGAGCCGAATTCGACAATTGTCCGTGGAGGATCTGGAACGGTTAAGCGAAGATCTCCTTGATTTTTCCGACTATTCCGATCTTCTGGAATGGTTGGATCGGCTGTAGGGGCCCGGAGGCCTAACCCTCCAAGCGCGATTATCACGACTTTTCGTATGCGCCGCCGATGTAATAGGGTGCTCAAGGGCGTGAATTCGGAGTCCGGTTCCTACCCACCGGTTCCAGCCGCTCAGTGGTGCGGGTATCCCCGGCGGTTCCATTTCGACTCCGCCCTCTCACGCGTGTCGAGGACTTTGCCAGGCATTCCAAAGAATCCTTCCAGTTTTGTTCGCTGAAAACCTCCAACGTCACCACCCCCCGGAACCCGTCCGTGAGCCGTTCCACAACCGGGTCAAGGGCCGATTCCGGCATCAACGACAGCCGCCGGTGATCCTTGCCGGAGTACCCGTGGAGGTGGACCACCCTCGCCCGCGGGAGCCACATGTCCAAGTAAAACATCGGATCAAGGCCCCGCTTCCACAGGTGTCCTATGTCCACGCAGTAGGAAACCGAGGTGCGGCCCACCACGGCGGTCGTCATCCAAGGTTCTTGGTTTTCGAGGTTTTCCGCGCAAAGAAGTCGAGGGTCGTCCACCGCCGATGAAAGTGCTTCCAATGAGCGGCACGCGTTGTCGACCCATTCCGAGGCTTCTTCGCCCTCGGTCCTACCGTTGCCTTCGAGATGCACGACGAACCCCCAGGGACGGATTCCGCACATCACCTCGATAACCTCCCGGGCCTTGTCGATGGACCGGGTGTTCTCGCGGTCGGCCAACTTAAGATCCATCGGCAGGTGAACCGTGTACGTCATGTCGAACTCGGACGCCAATGCGATCAGCTCATCGAGCACGCTACGGTCCGGCAGGGGATTCTCTTCGTCGTCCACATCGAAAAGCACGATTTCAATATCATCGACACGACCGGCAAGACGTCGCACGTTTGTAATGATGTCGGCCGGGTATATGTACGATGTTGTCCCGATACGCATTATGGCGTCCTCGTCGGCATGCACCGCGGAGACAAGCATCCTTTGGAAGATGCCCGCGGCCTTAAAACGGACGGAGATAAGCCCGGCTCGTCATTGGCGTTCCGATATCACGGAAAAAACAGTGGGGGCCATCTCATGAACCCGCGAAATTTTCGAGGAATGATCGTGCCGCGATTTTCACCCGGCCGGCCATATACCGGTTGCCGAAAGTTTTGTCCGATAAAGCCAAATCCCCCCCACCCCCCCTTTAC
>JAZDOF010000994.1:0-5171 GCA_043799015.1 Pseudomonadota bacterium
CTCTGGACCTGGGCGGTGCCGATGGTTTGGACAAGAAGATCAAGGACCAATACGGCATTCTGTACATGAGAACTCCGGGCGAATTCACGCCATAAGAGCCGTCTGAGACGGGGAGCCGGACCGGAGGGGGGTATCTCGCCGCGAAGCTTGCCCTGAAGCAAGTGCTGTGATACCAACCGCCATGGGGGAAAAGATTCATGTTACTGACAGTACTAACGGCATATTAGCCTATTTAATTGACAAAACGACTCCATTTTTGATAGAATCACCTCTGATCTGTATTACAAATCGCCAGGGGGAAGGTGCCCAACAGGGATTTCAATCCCTGTTGGGTGTTATGGGTGGTTGTTCGAGGAGTGTTTTATGAAATCTCGAATCACGACTCTCTGTATGGTTGTGGCCGTGGTGTTGTTTTCGTTCGCGGCGACCGGTGCCGTCGCGGGCGGACCGGTATGTCAGCCCCGGATGATGCCTCCCCCTGCGTGTCCGCCGCCTCCGCCGAGCGCCATGCCCTGCGCGGGTTGCGACGACATGAATCCGGTGGAGGGTATCGTTCGCAGCGCGGCGAACATGATTACGGGGATATTGTCCATTCCGGGCAAGGTGGTCGGCAAGATGTTTACCCGCGGATGCCCGCCGCCGTGCGGCCCGCCCCCACCCTGTCCTCCGGCCGCGTACCTCGGGCCTCAGCCGAGATATCAGCCGGACTGCAGTGCCGCGGGGTGTTGTCCGCCCCCCGGGTGTGCCCCGGCAGTCGGGTATGGCTTGGCGCCCCCCAAGCCGTATGTTCCGCCGTCCGCGCCTGCAAGGAAGTTCAGACCCTTCACGGGCAATGACACGTACCGTGATATGCGGATCCCCGGATGAATCGGTGCATCTGGTTCGGTATCCGGTGAGAAGTTAAACGTTATCAAATAGCTATGGTGAAAGTTCTTAAATAGGGGGTGCGGGGGAGGGATTTCTTGAAAAATCCCTCCCCCGTTGGTCTCCGGCTCGCCCATGGTGCCGCTATTGGTTCGCTTCCCGTTGGAAACCGTAAATACTTCCCAGCCCAAGGATGCGGCTCAGTTCATCGAGCGCGGTTCGGGATTCGGTTATCAGGTCGGGGTCCTTGAGGTCGTCGATGTGAAGGCGGTCCCTGTAACGGCGACCGCCCCAATCGCAAAGCCGGTCATACAACGGCGGATCCAGGAATACGTCCGTCAGGGTGCCCCTCATCTCCTCGTCGTTCAGTACGACTCGCAGCCTCAAGCACGCGGGTCCGCCGCCGTTTTGCATGCTCTGCCGAACATCCACGTAGCGGATCGACTCTATGGGGTTCCGGCCGGCCGCCAAATCGTCCAACAGGGGCTTGACGGCGGAGGAACGGCTGCATTCCACGGGTGCTATGAGGCTCATTGACCCGTTGGGAAGTGAGATGAGCTGACTGTTGAAAAGATAGGAGTCCACCGCGTCGCCCAACGACACATCCTTCGAACTCACCTCGACGACAATGAGATCCTCACCGCAATAACTCCGAAATCTCGAATAAAGCTCCTCGACGATTTCGGACGCGTCCGAGAAGGCCTGCTCATGGAAGAAGAAAACATTCCCGTTTCCCACCGCGATGACGTCGTTATGGAACACTCCCGCGTCGATGGGCGCGGGACTCTGCCGTGCAAAAACGGTTCCGTCGGGGCGCAGTCCGTGGAGCCGTGCTATGGCGGCCGAAGCCTCAAGCGACTGCCGTGCAGGGAAAACCTGGGGCTGTTCCCCTGTATGATCGAAAGCCCTTCTACCGTACACGAAGAGCTCGACTCCCGGCCGGTTGAAATCTGAACAAAGGCGCGTGTGATTGGCCGCGCCCTCGTCGGACAACTGGAAACAAGCCGGTAACGGTTCATGATGGGCAAAGAAGCGTGGCTCGGGAAAAACGGCTTGAAGGACCTTCGCGGTGAAGGCGGATTCCAGCGAACGATGAAACTGGCTTACGAGATTGGCCGGGGTGATGTGGACACGACCGTCGGCCGTGTCCGCCGAGGGCGAGACGGTTGCCGCGTTTGCCGCCCACATGGCCGACGAGCTGTAACAGCACGCGAGCAACACCGGATCCGACTTTGCAGCGGAAGCCGGAAGGGTAGGTTCGGGACCGGAGAACCCCAAGCGCCTGAGCATCTCCAAATCGGGCCGTTCGTGAGGCGGAAGAACGGCCTGCCTCAAGCCTAGGTCAGCGAGGAGCCAGGCCTTGTTCAAGCCTTCCAAGAAGGCTGCCCTTGGGTTGGATACCAAATGGCAGTGCCTTGCCGATGCCACATTCCCGTACGCCAGACCTGCGTAGTTGTGGGTGGGGCCCACCAGTCCGTCAAAATTCACCTCGCCGGCCGTGTCGTCCATTTCAGTGCTTCTTCATCTTAGGGGGAGACAGCTTAAGGATCTGCTCGACTATGCCGTCGTAAGCAAGGGTGGCGGGTGACGAGGGATATTCCAATACAAACGGCTTGCCGTCGTCGGACGCGGTCACGAGTCGTGGGTCTATGGGTATGCGACCCAGGAATCGCAGCCCTGATTCACGGGCCAATCGTTCGCCCCCTCCGGTCTTGAAAAGATGGTGTTCCGCCCCGCAATCAGGGCAAACAAAGCCGCTCATATTCTCGACAATACCGAAAATCGGCAACTCCAACGCTCTGCAAAAAAGAACGGACTTCCTTACATCTTTGAGCGCGACCTCTTGAGGCGTAGTGACTATCACCGCCTGAGACCTGGGCGGTGCCATCTGACAGATGGAGAGGGGCTCGTCTCCCGTGCCGGGAGGGGCGTCCACTATGAGGAAGTCCAAGTTGCCCCAGTCCACTTCCGCGACGAACTGTCGGATCAGCCTGTGCTTCATGGGACCCCGCCAAATTACCGGATCGTTAACCGCGGACCCGGCGATGAACTCGACGGACATGACCTTCAGGTGATCCGAGTACCTCACCGGGACCAATCCCTGTCCGGTGGACGTGGGGATTCCGGCGCCCTCGAGCTTGAGAAGCGTCGGCACGCTGGGACCGTGAATATCGATGTCGAGAAGGCCCACTTCCTTGTCGGCCGCGGCAAGTGCAGCGGCCAGGTTGACGGCGACGGTGCTCTTGCCCACACCGCCTTTTCCCGAGAGTACCATAAGAGTGTTTTCGATCCTGGTGAGCGTATCGTACAGCATCAGGTCTTCACGCAATTCATCCAGCTCTTCTTTGCCCAAGGGCGGCTTCTTCTTTTCAGTCATGGATGGAGTCCAGTCCTTAATATTTTTTATAGTGTCACGCGTTGAGAATTGCGGGAACCCTGAACGGTAGAGTGAATCGAAACAAGGGGCGGGGTTTATCCCCGCCCCTACGTTACCTTGGTTCCGCAGGGCCGGCTTTGCCGCAAATTTCAAGGAGCTTCACTATGGCGGTGCGCCGTTCCATCGTAAACCCCGTCGGTAATTTTGAAAAGACCTTCATTCTTCCGTACAAAATTCATCACGTCGGACCTGTACGGGCACGGACGGATCGGAAAGGTATGTTGGGTCGGGCTCATGTCTGCCTCGACGTATGCCGGATGCGACATAACTAGATTGAATCACTACGCTTTTTGTCTTGACGCGCTTGTCCGGGGCAGGTAACATTGAATCGTTAGGTACACGAGAGCAACGATTTCAAATGACCCGATCACGGAAAAAACGGATCGACCGATCCTCACCGATTCTTGAAAAACCCGGCGAAGAGCAAGGAGGAAGCGTCTATGGATAAGATTTTACGGATCGACATGGGAGCCGAAGGGGGACCCAAGGTGAACGAGACCCCGGTTGGGGCATATGCGGGATTTGGTGGTCGTGCCTTGACGTCGGCAATCGTCTCGAAGGAAGTTCCGGCCCTTTGTCATGCGCTCGGAGAGAACAACAAGCTGGTAATCGCTCCGGGGATGCTGAGCGGTACCATAGCGGCCATGTCCGGCAGGCTTTCCATAGGCTGCAAGAGCCCCCTAACCGGAGGGATCAAAGAAGCCAATTCCGGGGGACAAGCGGCACAAACCCTTGCAAGATTAGGCTATGCGGCGATAGTCCTGGAAGGCAAACCCAAGGACTCCACCCTCTACAAGGTCTTCGTGAACAAGGACGGCGTAAAGATCACTCCGGACAACAGCCTCAAGATGCTGGGCAATTACGCTACGGTGGACAAACTAAAGGCGGAATTCGGCGAAAAGATCGCTTGCATCACCATCGGTCCTGCCGGCGAAATGAAGATGTCCGCGGCTTCCATCGCCTGTACCGACATGGAGCTGCGACCGACCCGCCATGCCGGGCGTGGCGGCGTGGGTGCCGTGATGGGAGCCAAGGGGGTCAAGGCCATAGTGCTCGACGATTCGGGCCTGGGGATGCGAGCCCCCAAGGATCCTGAAAAGTACGCGGCCGCAAATAAGGCGTGGGTGGAAGGCCTTAAGAAACATCCGGTGACGGGGGAAGGTCTTGCCGCCTTCGGGACCAACGTTTTGGCGAATGTTATCAACGAAGCCGGGGCATACCCGACGAACAACTTCTCAACCGGGAACTTCAAAGGGGTCGCGAACGTAAGCGGCGAAACTCTGGCCCAAACCGAAAAAGACCGCGGAGGTTCCCCCACCCACGGGTGCCATCGGGGATGCATCATCAGGTGTTCCGGAATCTACGTTGACAAAAACGGCCAATATGTGACCAAGCAGCCGGAGTACGAGACGGTATGGGCCCACGGTGCAAACTGCGGCATCGACGACCTGGATACCATCGCCCTGCTCGACAGACTCGACGACGACTACGGGGTGGACACCATCGAAATGGGCGCGACCATCGGCGTAGCCATGGAGGCCGGTCTGGCGAAATTCGGCGACGCTCAAGCAGCCATCGCCTTCCTTCATGAAGTGGGCAAGGGAACGAATTTAGGGCGCATCCTGGGAAACGGCGCGGCCTTCACCGGTAAGGCGTTCGGAGTGGAGAGGGTCCCCGTGGTGAAGAATCAGGCTCTGCCGGCATATGATCCCCGCGCGGTCCTGGGCATAGGCGTCACCTACGCGACGAGTCCTATGGGCGCGGACCATACGTCCGGGTACGCCATCGCCACCAACATCCTCGGTGTAGGCGGCAAGGTGGATCCCTTGAACCCCGAGGGCCAAATCGAACTGTCGAGGAACCTCCAGAT
>JAZDOF010001015.1:0-8124 GCA_043799015.1 Pseudomonadota bacterium
TTCAATTGAATCGATGCGGAAGGGTGCGGTGGGGCACTTCACCAAACCGATCACTCGTGAGGACCTCGAAGAAGCCTTCAAACGGCTTGAAGAAACATCGGCAGGCGAACCGAAACGGGTCTTGATCGTCGAGGACGATGCTGATATGCGCCGTCGAGTAGTGGAGCTTATCGGAGACGTAGACGTAATGGTAGACGAAGCGAGCACCGGAGCACAGGCCATCGATGCCATGCGTTCCACTCCGTACGACTGCGTGATCCTGGATATCGGCCTCCCGGACATGGACGGAAGAGAATTGCTCCAGAGGCTTCAGGAAGACAACGTGGAACTCCCGCCGATCATCATCCACACGGCAAGGGACCTTACGGCGGAGGAAGAAATTGCCGTGCGCGAATACGCGGATTCCGTTGTGCTCAAGGACGTGCGATCCACAGAGCGGCTTCTGGATGAAGTATCCCTCTTCCTTCACAGCATGGTGAGTCGCATGCCGGAAAAAAAGAGGCAGATCATAAGAAACCTCCACGAGACGGACGAACTCTTAAGAGACAAAAAGGTTCTCATTGTGGACGACGATATGAGAACTCTCTTCGCCCTCTCTCACCTCCTCACGGAACGAGGCATGAGGACCCTCAAAGCGGAGAACGGCGAGCGAGCTCTTCAGTTTCTCGATACGGACCCCGGAGTGGACGTAGTGCTCATGGATATCATGATGCCCGTAATGGACGGTTACGAAACCATGGCGAAGATACGCGAACAGGAGAGGTTCCGCAGACTCCCGATCATTGCATTGACCGCCAAAGCGATGCCCAAGGATCGGGAGCATTGTCTGTCGGCAGGTGCGAACGATTACATGACCAAGCCGGTGGACCAGGAGCGTCTCGTTTCAATGCTGCGGGTGTGGCTCTACAGGTAATTGGCAGGGAGAAGGTGAGAACGCTCCCGAACTCAGAGTTCTTCGTTGGATGGCTGTGATGAACAACAGCGAGATTGAGAATATCGAGATCGGGCTCCTGCTGGAAGCTATATACCAGAGGTATGGCTACGACTTTCGATCTTATGCCAGGGCTTCCATTGAGCGACGGACGCGGCAATTCATGTCTCATGCAGGATTCACGCGCGTCTCCGAAATGATTCCGAGAGTAATCCATGACGAGGATCTTTTCTCAGATCTGGTGCAGCACTTTTCAATCTCTGTAACTGAAATGTTCCGAGACCCGTTCGTCTACCGTGCCATAAGGGAAGAGGTCGTGCCCCTCCTCCGAACCCGGCACCACATAAAGGTCTGGCATGCCGGCTGCGCTACCGGCGAGGAGGTTTACTCGCTGGCAATAGTCCTCAAAGAAGAAGGGCTGTACGAGAGAGCCACCATCTACGCGACCGACTTCAATGATTCGTCGTTAGAAAAGGCAAAGGCAGGGATCTACTCGCCCGAGGCGATCCGGGAGGCCACCCGCAACTACCAAAGGGCCGGCGGACGTTCTTCCTTCGGGGCCTACTACCACTCACGATACGAGGCGGTCCGGATGGATGGTCGCCTCAGAGAACGAATTACCTTTGCCAATCACAATCTCGTCACGGACAGAGCGTTCGGTGAGATGCACCTGGTTTTCTGTCGGAACGTGCTCATTTACTTCAATCAGGACCTCCGGAACCGGGCACTTGGCGTGTTCACCGAAAGCCTTGTTCCAGGGGGCTTTCTCTGCCTGGGGACCAAAGAGGACCTCCAATTCACGTCAGTCATCCGTCATTATGAGGAAGTGAATCGGAAAGCGAAGATTTACAAGAGAAGGATCTTCCCTTGAGAACCTCAGACGGCCAAATCATTGCTCCGGAAACACACTACCAGGCCATCGTTATCGGTGGCTCGGCGGGGAGTACCGTCATCATCGCTGAAATACTGTCTCGGCTCCCTCATGATTTTCCGATACCGATCCTTGTTGTCCAGCACCTCCACGAAAGTGACGATGGGAGCTTTGCGGAGCACTTGGCCCGAACCTGTCAATTGAGAGTGCTCGTTCCTTGCGATAAACGGCAGATTCAAAAGGGCTGCGTGTTTGTGGCGCCTGCCGACTACCACATGCTCCTGGAACGTGGAGGAACCATTGCGCTGTCCGTGGACGAAAAAGTCAACTGGTCAAGGCCCTCCATCGACGTGCTGTTTGAGAGTGCCGCACACGCGTATGGCACGAATCTGATCGCCGTCATTCTTTCCGGGGCAAACGCCGACGGCGCTGACGGTATGAAGACCGTAAAGTCATGCGGAGGACTTATTATAGCCCAGTCACCGGAAAGCGCTGAGTCTCCCGTCATGCCCAAGGCGTCCATCGAAGCTTCTCATCCGGACTACATTCGAAAGCCCGCGGAGATTGCGAACCTTCTCGTGGAACTCGGTACCCGCTCCGCCCCAAGGAGATCTCGCCATGCCTGAACGACAAAAAATCCTGATAGTTGATGACAAAGAAGAGAATCTGTTCGCGCTCGAGAAGACGTTGCGAGACACCGAGGCCGAGATCATCAAGGCCACAAGCGGCAATGAGGCCTTGGCCGCCACCTTGCATCATGACTTCGCCTTAGCCATTCTGGACGTGCATATGCCGGGAATGAGCGGCTTTGAGCTCGCGGACCACTTGCGTAAGGATGAGAAGACGCTTTCTCTTCCCATAATCTTCCTTACGGCCACTTTTCTCGACGAGGGGCACGTCTTCCAGGGTTATGAAGCAGGAGCGGTGGATTACATCATCAAGCCGTCCAATCCGGTTATCTTGAATGGGAAAGTCAAGGCTTTTCTCGAATTGGCCAAGTACAGAAGTCAATTGGAGGAAATGGTTCAGGAGCGTACTCGGCGGCTCGATCACCTCAACCGGATTCTCCGCAAGATTAGGAACATTAACCAGCTCATCGTTCTCGAACAGGATGAAAAGAGACTTATCAGCGAGGCATGCAACCTGTTGGTGGATGCCCGGGAGTTCGACGGCGCCTGGATAACTATTGTCGACAGCAGCCGAAATTTCTTTGATAGTGCCTGCGCAGGGTTCGGAGAGAATTCCGCTTGTTTTGACAAGTCCTTTGAGTCGGGGGACTTTCCTCCATGCTGCAAGGAGGCCCTGCAAAGGCACGATGTCATCGTGATGGACAAGGCGCAAGCGTGCGGCAGGGATTGTCGGTTGAATGCAAGCAATTGCTGCAAGACGATGGTCACCGGTTTGGAACATGAGGGGACAATTCGGGGCTTCATGGGGATCGTCCTACCTGCCGCCACAGCGGTGGACGAAGAGGAACGTTCACTTTTCCGTGAAGTGGCCGGGGACATCGCATACGCTCTTCACAACATGCAAGTGAGTAAAGAGCGTCAATCAATGACGGCGGCTCTGAGGAAGAACGAAGAGCGGTTACGCTTGGCACTGGATGCCGCAAAAGCCGGGACGTGGGAATGGGACCTGCGGACGAACGAGAACTTCTGGTCTGAGGAGACATGGGCACTGTTCGGGCTGGAGCCGCATAGCAGCAAACCTTCTTATGAAACATGGCGTCAAACCATCCGCCCCGATGACTGGGCAGAGGCCGAAGGGACCGTTCAGGAAGCATTTTCCAAAGGGCGAGAGTTGAACGCCGAATGGCGGACCAATGATGACAGTGGAGGGCAACGTTGGCTGATGTCGCGAGGGCGGCCGATTCGAGATAAGACCGGTCAAGTGGTGCGATACATAGGGATCGTCATGGACATCACGGACCGTAAGAAAGCGGAACAAGCCCTCAACCAAAGTGAGCAGAGGTATCGAGCCGTTTTCAATACAGCCTCAGTCGGTATTGACATGGTAGATGGACAGGGAAAGTTCACGGAAGTAAACAATGCCTTGTGCCGGTTTCTGGGCTACTCTGCTGAGGAACTTACACGTCTAAACATACGTGACGTTACTCACCCGGACGATTTGACCCAATCCTTAGAGTTGCTTGAAAGCGTCGTTGCGGGCAAACACTCAGCATACCGCCTGGAAAAACGATACGTGCGAAAGGATGGAGAGACGGTCTGGGGTGATACCGCCGTCTCCGCAATTCTGGATGCCGCCGGAGCGTATCGAGCTACAGTCGGGGTCATTGCCGATATCACGGACCGCAAGAAATCGGAACAAGCCCAACAGCGTTTGGCGGCAGCTGTGGAACAAGCTGCTGAGACCGTGGTAATTACCGACGCTGAGGGGACAATTCGTTATGTCAATCCTGCCTTCGAAAAGACCACGGGATATTCCAAGGACGAAGCTATCGGGAACAATCCGCGCATCCTCAAGAGCGGTCGTCATGATGACGAATTCTACAAGCGTATGTGGAAAACACTTGCGGATGGGAAGACGTGGATGGGTCGCCTCGTCAATAAGAAGAAAGACGGCACTTTCTTCGAAGAAGATGTTTCTATCTCTCCCATAAGAGATGATACCGGGAAGACAGTCAATTTCGTTGCGGTCAAGCGGGACGTCACCAAAGAAGTGCTGCTGCAAGAACAGCTTTTTCAAGCTCAGAAAATGGAGGCCATCGGTACCTTAGCCGGTGGTGTTGCCCATGATTTCAACAACATTTTGCAGGTGGCCCTTGGGTACTCGGAGTTGATGCTTGGCGAGGAGAGGTTGCCTCAGATCTATAAGGCCGACATCAAGAAAATCAATGAATCGGCACGACGTGGGGCTGACCTGGTTAAGAGACTCCTTACCTTCAGCAGGAAAACGGAAATCAATCCTCAGCCGCTCAACCTGAATCAGCGTATCAATGAAGTGCGGAGAATGATCGAAAGAACCATCCCCAAGATGATCGAAATAAAGCTCCTTCTTGCCGAAGACCCGGCAAGGGTGAACGCCGACCCGACCCAGATAGATCAGATCCTCATGAATCTTGCGGTTAATGCACGGGACGCTATGGCCGGAGGAGGAGAGCTGACCTTCGAAACTGCCAATGTCATTCTGGACGAGAGGTACGCGAGAACCAACATTGAAGCCTCTCCCGGCCGTTACGTCCTCTTGTCGGTCAGAGACACCGGTTCGGGGATGGACAAGGACACCTTGCAGCACATCTTCGAGCCGTTCTACACGACCAAGGGTGTTGGAGAAGGAACGGGGCTGGGCTTGGCAATGGTCCACGGAATAGTGAAGCAGCACGGAGGCCACATCAAGTGCTACAGCGAACCGGGCCGGGGAACCGCATTCAACATCTATTTCCCGGCGCTGGTCTCAGATGAGGAAGCTGAGCAAACCAAGGTCACGGCACTGCCGCGGGGTGGATCCGAGACCATACTTCTCGTGGACGACGAAGAGCTCATCCGAGATCTCGGCTCCAGGATTCTGACAAAGGCAGGGTACAAGGTGATTACCGCTTCCAACGGTAAAGAAGCCTTGGACGTGTTCGAGGGTCGGGGTAGTGAAATTGACATGGTCGTCCTCGATCTCATCATGCCGGAGATGGGAGGTAAGCAGTGCCTCGAAGCTCTTCTAGCCCTTGCCCCGTCTCTGAAAGTGGTTATAGCGAGCGGCCTGTCCGCCGATGGGCCGACCAAGGATGCTCTTTCGGCCGGTGCAAAGGGCTTCGTCAACAAGCCCTACGACATTCGGCAGGTACTGGAGGTGGTCAGAGAGGTTCTCGACCAAGAATAGTTTGTTTGCCTAAAGGAGGCCGCTACGTTCCCACAATTCTTCATACGAAACCGGACGGAATACCGTGCCGGTCTGTACTAGGCCGGGTAGGAATCGAAGAGTCTTCCCCACTTGCTGTTCTTCTTGAACGCTTCCATTTGCGGTTTCGCTTTGAGCGGCCAATAGATGTAGTCGTGATAGAAGAAAGACCCAAAGACAAAAAGGTAGACCAGGGGCGTTCGAAAAAACAACTTCTGTAACGGCTTCAAGGGCCCGAACCAGATGAAGTTTCCAACTCGAGAAGCCGTATTGTTTCCTACGGTGAAGCCCCAGTTCTCTTGCGAGACATCTTCACCGATCACGTCGATCTCTTCCAGGCGTCCCTTACCCAGACCGGAGTCGTGCGCGATACGTATGAAATCGAGGTTCATGGGATCAAATCCCATCATTTTGGCGGCAACGGCATCAATGGCCGCGCAGTCGGCGGACGCGAGCATGAGGTCCTTTTCCACCGGCGTCATGGTCCTGGGTCCGGGACCGTCGCCGCATACGGTTCCGTCCATCACTGAAAAGATTCCCGGGTGAATCTCCTTCTGAATGTCGAGCAGGTCGTTCAGCGTTTCGTGGATAACCGAATGGGTGTAGTGTCTTCTCGTAGAGAGCAGACCGCCGAAGGCATTCTTCATGGCGCCGGTGGTTCCGGTGTAGATGTGGCATTTGACCGTGGGAAGATGAATCACGTTCTTTCCGATGAAATACTCGGGAATGCGTATTCCATCGGGGAAGATGCCGCCGAGCACTCGCATCCGGGCCTTGGGAACGTACTTGATCCATCGGATGTCCGATTCCCTGAAATTGTAGAGAATGGGAACCCCATATTTCTCAAGCACCGGCACGTACTTGTTCATGCGTTCGCCCTTGAACGCGTTTGTGACCACGGTCTCGTTCTGCACGCAGACGATGTCGTGGTAACCCGCGTCCTTCAGTGCACGCACGACTCCTTCCAACTGCCACGGGGTGGTGTTGGCGCTCAGGAAGGGAAAATGCCATGAAATGTTGTCCTTTAGAATCACGGTGGCTGCGGGATCAAGAAAGTCCCTGAACCGGGCCTCTTCCATTACTCGGGCAATATCGTCCAAGACGGTTTCCGGCTTGGTCCTCGCTACGGCAACTATGGGTTTGTCCGTCATACTGAACTCTTTCTGCCAATCCTACTTGCGGAATAGACTGAAGATTTCTCCCACGACATGGATCAAACTTATGCCTGCCATGGGATCGTCGGCAGGTTCGAGATAGAACTGTCCTTCGGCCGGCCGGCCGGCCGGGATGCTCCGGATCCGTCTCAGGTCCTCTTCGTGCTTCAACCGTTCCATCTCCACGGCTTTGGCCTTTTGCAGGCCCCCCTTTGCGATGAATTCCATGGTCCGCTCGACCTCTCCCGGGTCGAACCAGACACCATGATCGCGACAGGAGTCTATAATTACCCCGGAAATGCGGGCAAAATTTGTCCGGTTCATCATCTTGAGGCACACGGGGCATCGAACATACCTGACTTGTTCCCCGAGATCAACGGCAACGCGCACGACACCTTGAGAAGAGAAGATAACGGCATCTCTCGTCTCCTGCATCATCTCAAATGTCTCGTGAGGCACAAAAACCCCGCTGCACCCGTCGCATTGAGCCACCGAGAAGTCGCTCAGGTTCACGGCCCTCATGGGTACGCCGCAACGCGGGCACAATCTGTCTTCAAGAACCTTTCCGAGGGATACAAGCCCCTTGACGGGTTTGGCACAGTGAACACAGAACTTGCCGTCCGCGGGCGTGGTCTTGAAGCAATGGGGGCAATGAATGATCTTTCCCTTAAAGGAGAAATCCAGAGGAGATCCGCAATACCCGCACCGATCAACGCCTCTGCCGACAGCCGCTCCGCACGACGGACAGTGGAGCACCAGACCCGTATCGAGTTCCACTTCTCCTCTTCGATAGGTTGCGGTACCGGGGATATCGTCGGACCTGCCGAAACGGATCCTAAGATTCTCGACGCGCCGGGAGTCTTCCTTCCCGCCTATCATTCCACGCTCTTTGAGCACGCCGACAACGCGGATCACCTGCGAATGTTTGAGACCATACTTCTCACGAAGCTCTTCTTCCGACGATCCCCGCGTATAATCGGCCAGAAACGACGTAAGATCGACCTTCTTCCTGTTCGTTGGCGGCACCACGGCTAACCTCTGCGATCCTTCAGGATGGTAACCCTATCATACCTTCCGCTCCCGTCGGAGTGCAAGCCCGCGTCGGGCTCTCAGTGCTATTATAGTCAAGCTCCTTGAGAATTGCGGACGCCTTTACGTTTGTCATTGCGAGCCCGAGGCTCTGGGAGGGCGTGGCAATCTCAGCCTTTCACCAGGCATGGAGATTGCTTCGTCGCTGCGCTCCTCGCAATGACAGGGAGATCGGCGGGATTCTTGAGGAACTGGATTAGGATTACCGCGAACTGCAAGGAGCATCA
>JAZDOF010001040.1:0-3432 GCA_043799015.1 Pseudomonadota bacterium
CGGCAAGGAAGACGTTCAACGTGCCGTTCACGTTGACTGCATGGCGGGTGAGGGGGTCTTCCACGGAGCGGGGCACACTGCCCAGCGCGGCCTGATGAAAAATCGCATCCATGCCGGCGCAGGCGCGCTTTACGGTGTCGAGGTCACGGATGTCGCCTTCGACAAGCTCGAAGTCCTTGCCGGGGTTGAATCTTCCGTTGCCGAGACCGACCAGGTTCGCCCGTTTCCCGGTGCTGAAGTCATCCAACACGCGAACTTCCATGCCGAGGGCCAGGAGTTCCTCGACCAGGTGACTACCGATGAAGCCGGCACCGCCCGTTACGAGGACCTTGGAGCGGGACATTGGCGTGCGAGGCTCTTGGCGTTGGAGGTCAACGGCCCGAGAGGTATTGTCCGGACCGGATTCGGCTTGATTCATATATGCTCCGTCAAGTTTCAGACGTTTGGGAATGATCCCATGCCCCATGGCGGATATGGCGGCTGGAGAAGAGATTCCGGCCCGCCCCTTTATTTGAGGCAACCCGGCACATGGAGGCCACGTAATAAGTCAAAATAATTGGAAGTTCTTGGGGATGGGGGTCCGGGGGAAGGACCTTCTTCCAAGAAGGTCTTTCCCCCGGAGAATCCTTCCGTCATCAGAGGACGCCGACCTCAACGGTCGAATTCCTGCATCAGGTCATCAACTGTGCCGCGGGTTGTGCGCCCAGCAGCGAACTCAAGCTTAGACTCCCTAATATTATCGGCTATTTCCGCACGCCGTAGCTCGGTGCGACGCCTCTTGACAACATCCATGAGAGCGTCCTGATCCTCGGTTGGAAGGTTCGCGATGAGATCAAGGATTTTATGAAAGGGCAGAGTGCTCACCGGCCTTGATTCACCAGGCGGTTCTCCCGATCGTATGGATCCATCTTGAGGTTTCATCTTGGCGATTATTCCATGGGAGCCGGTAAGCGCCTCGCAGAGAGGCATGAAGCGGAAAATAATCGGCAGTTCTTGGGGATGGGGGTCCGGGGGAAGGACCTTCTTTCAAGAAGGTCTTTCCCCCGGAAAAACTCTTCCCTGCCTCAAGCTGAGGCGTCATAGAGTACCCGGCCGGTATTCTTGGCCCAGTAGTACACGGTGCCCCGGACCTGGCTCCGGCGGTTGAAGTCCCGTTGCGTACAAAGCAGGAGATCCACGCCCACGCCCATGCGACCCACCGCTTTGCGAAGCCGGAGGTAGCCTTCAGCCATGTCGTCGATCTCGGGCTCGATCACGAGTAGGTCTATGTCGGAACCGTCGTCGGCATCGCCGCGACCGTAGGACCCGAACAATATGACCTTCACGGCCGGGGATGCCGCGGCGACGATTCGTTGGGTCATGCCTTGAAGTTCCTGGTCGGTGGGCATGGAAACGGTCCTATGAGCCCTTCGTGTCTTGGTGACTTCGTGGTTTATTCTTCATCCGGTTTCGTATTTCGGCAGGAATCTCCGTTTGTCCTAACTCGTTGATGGTGCTGTGCATCGTGCGCCTCGCAATGCATACCGGATTAACTATCTACACGGCCAGTATAATACGTACGCCCTTGGCCGGGAAGAGGAGCCCGCCGCGCCTGTGCGACTAGGGTTTGCGTATCCAACACAGCACATGGGTTCGCAGAAAGGGGAAGGCGTTGAATAGGGTGTAGAGCTTGGGCGAGAGCCGAGTCACCAGACGGCCGATGGGAGGAGCGAGGGTCAGGCGCCAAACCGTCATTTGGCCGTGGGGGAAGAGCCGGCGTATTCTGCGGACAGGCACGCCCCTAACGTCGGGATTGGAGGGGTTGTTGTAGATGTAATCATACCAGAGGACCCCCCCTCCGGGCTTCACCAAGGCCCACATTCGATCCGCGAGTTTTTGCTGAAAGGCATCGTCCAGGATGGAGGTGAAAACGGTGGATTGGAATACCACGTCGAATGATTCATTGGGCAAAGGGAGTTCGGATGCGTCACCTTCGACGATCTCGATTGATGCGGGGAGCTGGGCGCGTGCCCTTTTTGCCCGTTCTTCGAGAAGCTCATTCGCGACCATGTTCTCAGGTTGAAAACCCAGCAGCATTAATTGCAGCAGGTTTGTTCCCGAGCCGCAGCCTATCTCAAGAAGACGTTTCTCGGATACGGGTTCAAGGCCGGCCCGTTTGATCCAGCGTGCGAGGGCGAGACGACGCTCGCCGCCGGCCATAAGGTTGTACGGAGCCAATGGATCGTAAAGGTTGCCGGGTTGAAGGTTGCGGCGATCGTATCTACCTCGGATCAGCGATATTTCGTTATGCGGCAAGACTTACTCGTGAACGGCAGCCGTTCACCGGGCGACAGGGTAAGGAAGAATAAGGAAAATCGCACCACAAAGACACCAAGACACGAAGAAAGCGGGGAAAACCGTCTTGATACCTTTGCATCCTTGATCGATTCCCTTGTGCCTTTGTAATTCAGCTATCTTATTCAACCGCCGGAAGGGGTCGCTGAACGGATGCAGCATAGGATTCAATTCCGTATTGACTCCACCGCATCTAGGAATTGTCGAGCCAAGCGCCGGTAATCGTGATGCCGAACCACGTAATCCCGCCCCTTTGCACCCATTGCCGCCCGTTCATCCGGGGTCAAGCTCATGAGCGTCTTCACGGCCTGTACGATTGCCGACGGGTCTTCAGGCGGAACGGATATGCCGCAGCCGCTTTCGGCAACAAGATCGTTTCCTGCTTCAATGGCGTGGATCACCGGCTTCCCCGCCATCATGTAGTCGAGCAGTTTATTCGGACTCACACCGTATTGGTAAAGCGGTTGTCGCTGCCAACCGATGTAAAGAGCATCCATGGCCTCGAGCAAAGCAGGAACCGAGTCGCGCGGAACCGGGGGTAAGAAGGCCACATTCGTTAGCCCGGCTTCGAAGGCTCGTTGCTGTAGCCGCTCCTTCTCGGGACCTTGACCGACCAGCACGAATGCGACCGGCATATCACGGGCAAGCACGGACGCTTCGAGGAAGTCATTCAGTGCATTGGCGATGCCGTGAGCACCGGCGTATCCCACGATAAAACGTCCTTCGTTTCTAAACCGTTCAATGGTTGAGGTATGGATATCGGGCAGGCCCCTTTTGTCGGACTGCCAGGCTTCGATGTCGATACCGTTGGGGATGTAGACAAACTTGGAGGCATCCATCCCGCGGGTTGTCAAATGGCGATCGGCCTTTGGAAGCATGGACACAACCAAGTCGGACCTTCGACATGCGAAGTCTTCCCCCAACTGCATGGTCACAATGAACGGATGCCGGCGCGACATGCCGCCCAATATCATCGGAGACAAGGGCCACAAATCGTGGACCTCAAATACCAACTTGGCACCGCATCGCTTCGCAATCAGCCAAGCCGGAATATTATCCAAGGGATACGTGGAGGAAGCAATCACCACATCCGGTGAA
>JAZDOF010001043.1:0-9126 GCA_043799015.1 Pseudomonadota bacterium
CCCGCGAAAGCGCATAGGCGCTGGAATGGGATTGATTCGGCCTAGAAATATGGAGACGGTTTCCCGCCGCTTCCGGTCCTTTACGCAGATTACGAACCCGCGCTCGATCACAAAACGATGATGTCCACGCGGCCGGGGCCGTGGACCCCGATGGTGAGCGTCAGCTCTATGTCCGCGGTGCGGCTGGGTCCCGCTTCCAGCGTGATGTTGGTGGGGAAAGGCCCGTCCCAGCTTGTGAGAAAATCTTCAAGTCCGGCAAATATGTTGGCCGAATCGACTATGGCGACGTGATGGGGGGGTAACAGGCCGGCCTGGACCGTTTTTCCGCCGCTGCTCGTGCATATCAGGCTTCCTGTTTCCGCTACGGCGCCGAATACCTCTTCCACGCACGTGTCCGCACGGCCGAAATCGTCCGTTCGGGCGCCCTCGGGTATTCTAACGGCCTTTTCTTTGTCCGTGAGTCCCGGACAGAAAACCGAAGCGCGTCCACGCAGGATTCGAGTGAGCACTTCATTCATTTCCTCGGTAGAACTCACGCGCACCGATTCAGCGTTCGTCTTCGCCGCATTTCTTAGAAAGGTCTCGATAATCTCTTCCCGGCTCACCGCTTCCTCCCAGTCAAAGAATCCTTTGTCGGCAAAGGCAACCGATTAAGTGCCGCGGGACCGCCGAACAAGGCCCCCATAGGCCTGATGGCCCTAAGCGCTCCCAAACCCAGAGAAAAGATTTTGGGCCATTGCACGGCCGTGCCGTATAGGGACATGGCCGCACGTTCGGCGGCATCGTTGAGGCCCTGTTCACATCTTGTCCGCCTTATGAGCGAAATGAGCTTGGTAAGGGGTATCTTCGCGGGACATACGTCGTTACACGCGCCGCAAAGGGTACACGCGTCCGCAAGTTGGTAGGCGTCGTTTATGCCTTCGAGGGCGTTGGTAAGCACTATGCCCATCGGGCCGGAATACACCGCGGAATATGCATGCCCCCCTATGGTACGGTACACCGGACAAACGTTTATACACGCGCTGCACCTGATGCACTTAAGAATGTCTCTCAATTCACTTTGCCTTATGCGAGAACGTCCGTTGTCCAAAAGCACTATGTGGAGTTCTTTCGCGCCCGTCCTCTCGCCGTCTTTTCGCGTTCCCGTCAGGATGGACACGTAGCTGGATTGGCCCTGTCCCGTCGCGGACCTCGGCAACAGCTTTATGAAAGATGCAAGGTCGGTAGGGCTTGGGAGCATTTTTTCGATCGTGAGAACCGCAATGTGTATGGGAGGCAGGGTGGTGACCATTCGGCCGTTGCCCTCGTTGGTAAATATGACGATGCTCCCGGTGTCCGCGACGGCAAAGTTCGCTCCGCTTATTCCCGCGTCGGCTGCAAGGAATTCTTCACGGAGCACCTTTCTTGCCACACCCGTCAAGACCACGGGGTCGTCCGAATACGGGACGCCGAGCTTCTCGGAAAACAGTCTTCCTATCTGTTCCTTGGTCTTGTGAATGGCGGGGGCGAGGATATGCGAGGGGGTTTCTCCGGCGATCTGGACGATGTACTCCCCCAAGTCGGTTTCAACGGTGCGGATACCGTTGGATTCCAGAAGCCGGTTAAGGTGAATCTCTTCGGTAACCATGGACTTGGCCTTGACGACCCTCTTAACCTGCCGGTCCTTGAGAAGCCCCGCAACGGTTTCCCGCGCGGATTCGGCATCTCGGGCGCGATGGACTATTGCGCCCGCCTTTGTCGCTGAAGCCGCGAACCGGTCCACCAGTTCGGGAAGATTTTCAAGGACCTCCGTGCGGACCGCGGCCGCTTGATCTCTCCATTCCTCGAAGGGGACCTGCGCCGTGCCCTCCGTTCGCTTCTTGATAAAGGTATCGGTTGCTTTGCGCATTGCTTCCCTGAGCGAAGCGTCCGCCGCTGCACGGGCCGTATCGGCCCTGAATGAGCTCCTCGGCCCTCGTTGAGTCACGTCTCCTCCTCTCGGGGTCCCTTCATCCGTTTCATCCTTCGACGATGTGGTGGAAAAACACGTGAGCAATCTATACCGCTCCTTAGCGGAGCGTCAAGGCGCGCGATCATTGATTCGGGGTGGGGATGAGGATGGGGTAATTTACCCTTGACAGCCTGATTCATTATTACTAATGTGCTTAGGGTTTCGATCATCTCCGCTAACATTTACCGGCCGAAAAGGTGCCCCGTTCCTGCCGTAAAGCGTCTCGAATCCCCAAAGTCTCGACCAGTCACCGGTCCCGATTACCTGCAATGGAGGTTTTTCAATGTCATTCAGCAAACCTAATAGAAGCTCCGCCACCCGGACAAAAAACCGCGTCGAAGCGGCACCATCCGGGATTTGCGTCACCTGTCTCGATGGGTGCCCCGGACCCTGTGAAATAGGACGATCCGCCATAAAGGGCCGTGAAACCATCTATCCTCAGCCTTTTGGGAAGATCACCGCGGGTGCCGACAAGGAGTACCCCGTGGACCTCTCCCATTTCAATATTCAGGGGACCTGCGTGGGAGCGGTAGGCATCGCGGCCGATTCCGACGTGGCGGTATTTCCCGCGGTGGATACCGCCGTCAACGTGGGGGGGGATAATGGAATCAAACTGGCATTCCCCGTGTTCACCGGCGCGGTAGGTTCAACCCAGGTGGCCCAGGTGAATTTTGAGGATATCGCCGTGGGCGCGGCCATTTCCGGGATCCTGGTCGTCGCGGGAGAAAACATTTGCGGCATGGACCCGGACGCGGAGATCAAGAACGGAAGAGTCGTCAAATCCCCCGAGATGGAGCGGCGAGTCAACGCGTTCAAAAGATGGTACAACGGAAAAGGCGGAATAATTATTCAGGCTAATGTCGAGGACACCAAATTGGGTGTGCCCGAATACGTTATCGGCAAGCTGGGCATCGAGATATTCGAGCTGAAGTGGGGCCAGGGGGCCAAGGACATCGGCGGCGAAGTTCAGTTGCCCTCCCTGGAAAGGGCTCTTCAATTGAAGGAAAGGGGCTACGTGGTCCTACCCGACCCCACCACCGACGTTGCAAAAAAAGCATTTCAAGCCGGCGGCATAGGACAATTCGAACGCCATTCCAGACTGGGCATGGTGGTCGAAGAAGGTTTCTACAAGGAAGTGGAGCGTCTTCGCGGCCTGGGCGCCAAGTACGTTACTTTGAAGACGGGCGCATACAGACCGGTGGACCTGGCCCGGGCCATTAAGTTCTCCTCCGTCGCCAAGATCGACTTGCTGACCATAGACGGCGCCGGCGGCGGCACCGGAATGAGTCCCTGGCGCATGATGAACGAGTGGGGCATCCCCACCGTGTACCTCGAGTGTTTGGCATACGACATGTGTGAGCGCCTGAGGGCGAAGGGCCAATACGTACCGCCCATCGCCATAGCCGGCGGTCTGTCCATGGAGGACCACATCTTCAAGGCTTTGGCCCTCGGCGCACCCTACGTAAAGGCGATCTGCCTCGGGCGTGCCCTCATGACCGCGGCCATGGTCGGCAAGACCAACGGCAAGAAGGCCCAAGAGAACGGGAAGGACGTTGAAGAAGCCTACCTCAACTTGTTTGCGGTCGGAGCGCAATTGAAAGACAGGTACGGGAGTGAATTCAAGGAACTGCCTCCCGGAGCCATCGGCTTCTATTCGTACGTGGACCGGCTCACCCAGGGCTTGCAGCAACTCATGGCGGGCGCCAGAAAGTTCGGTCTGGAGCACATAGAAAGAAACGACATCGTGAGCCTGACGCGTGAAGCCACCGATGTTTCCGGTATTCCCTACGTAATGGATTGCGATAAGGACGAGATCGACGGCATTTTGTCCTAGTTGCGGTGTGGAATGATAATAGCGGCCGTTGCCGAAAGGCGACGGTCGCTTAAGATGCGGTCTTGGCGCCCCCATCCGCACGGTTTTCGGAGTGTACCAGGTTTTGAGCCCTTTGGACTCCGTGCGTAAGGATCAGTCTTACCGCTCGGTTGGCCCGTTTAATAAGTGCTTTCAATTCCGGGATTTCCGCCGGAGAATATGACTGCAGAACATAATCCACGGGGGATATGTCCGCGGGCGGACGGCCGATGCCGAGCCTAATCCGCGCGAAATCACGGAACCTTAAGGATTCGGCAATGGACCTAATCCCTCGGTGCCCGCCGTCTCCACCGCCCTGTTTGACCTTGACCGAGCCCGCATCGAGATCCAAATCGTCGTGAATCACTATCATCCGTGCCGGGTCGGCGCCTAGGCGGTTCACAATAGGATTTACCGCCTTGCCGCTTAGATTCATGAATGTCATAGGCTTTACCAACGCGACACGAAAGCCCTCGATCGAAACCTTCGCCAGTCGCGCCTTTTCCGGAGGTGCCGTCCAGGAGCCTTTGCAGTCCTCGCACAGATGGTCCGCGACCATGAACCCCAGGTTGTGACGATGTGAGGCATATTCCTTACCGGGGTTCCCGAGCCCCACTATGACGATGTAATCCGCCGACACCGACCCGCCGCCTTTCCATTTACCGTTTCGTCGTCAATTCATGTGTATATCCGTTCAGCGATTTTTTGGCAATCGCCACTTCGTTTCGCGACGTTGACTTCGTCCGTGGACGCGTGATAAAAAAATTAGGAGTGAAGCCGCCTTCGGGTCTGGAGTGAACGTGAAAGTCCAATTGTGGTTATTGCTTCCGGCCGTCTTGGTAACAAGCCTGTGCGGCTGCGGTGGAAAGCTTGCCGAGACCGGCTGCGCTCGCGTCTCAGGCATATCTCCTTGCGGGACGATGGCGCTGCAGTACCCCAACGGAGCGGTGAAGTTCAAACGATTAGGCGAATCCAGCGGGCGCAGCGACGTGCAAACGGTAAGCAAGAATCTGCATGCTCCGGCACGGTTCGTTGAGACCAAACAGGGCAGCACTCTTACCTTCCCCGGAGGGGACACGATTACCTACTACGATTGTGGCGGGAAGTGACCCGCCGCACGCATAAGGAGTCGGACGAGGACTTGCCGGAAAACCCGCAAATAAACATATTACATGGTAGTGGACCGTTTCATGAGTAGGAGCGAAGTTTCGTCACAGGGATACGCTTGTGACGGTCGTCCTTAAGACGACTCAAATCCGCGTCATAATGTAGGGAAAACCGTGAAACGATCCGCGGGAACGTGACAAATATCGAGGAGGATTCGGAATCGCCATGCCCATATATGAATTCAACTGTTCAGCCTGCGACAATTGCTTCGAAAAGCTTGTATTCGGTAAGGATGAAGTCGTTTGTCCCACTTGCGGCGGCAATGTGAAGCGGATCATGTCCGCATGTAGTTTCAAGAGTGCGGCCGGGGATTTCAAAACTTCCGGCTCAGGAAAATCAAACTGCGGGACGTGTTCCGCCACGTCTTGCGCCTCGTGCCGTTAACCGCAGAAGTTCATATCCACTCTAAGGAGGTTCTGCAATGCCCGACATGGATAGTCCTCACCTTCGTCTACAACAGCAGATCGACTGCAACCTCGAAGTCCACGCGGGAAGTGCGCTGGAAACATGGCAACAGGATCACTGGAAAGAGGAACCCTTCACCGATGCGGACGAAGCACCGCTGAAATACATAGCGCTCGTACTGCTGGACGCGATAGAACACAAAGCCGTCCGATTGTCCGTGGAGAAAGATGAAGGGGTGACCGTATTCGCGGACGAGCCGTATCCACTCCCTAAGGCACCGCCGGAATACATAGCTCGCTGCCTGGAAATAATAAGAGAAATAGCCGGAATGGAGCGCGGTGTTGCCGAAGGGACCCTCTCACTGGGGATACGAAACGATTCCCTTGAGTTGATCATCCAGAAAGAGGGAGGAACGCATATGATCAACATCCCCGGCGTGGGAACCCTTTCGGGGGCATAGCGGCCCATTGCCGAGGCCCCGTTTCCGCGGGCACAGTCTTTTTCCATGACCCTGCGCCTTCGGAAGGCAACGCATACCCTCGAATTGAGGTGACGGCCATGGCAGGGCCGGCATCTTGCCGGTCCTCGCCGTTTTCACTTTTGAGGTCACGAGATACGCCCGCAAGGGCGCCGGCGAGTGTCGCGCCGTTCAGGGATCGTTCACTCTTGCGGGCATGGGCTTTCACAATCTTTCCGCATACATCTCCCCGAACCATTATAACTTTTTCTCCAGGGCTTTGGCCTCATTCCAAAGATCATCCATTTCCGCTAAAGCCACATCCGCCGCGTTCTTTCCCTGGGATGTCAATCTCGACTCGATGAAACGAAATCGACGCTCGAATTTGTCGGAGGCTTCGTTAAGGGCCGCTTCGCTGTCTACCCCCAAATGTCTCGCGGCATTGGCCACTACGAAAAGAAGGTCGCCCAGCTCTTCGCGGATCGCGTCGGCGGATCCCTCCGCCACGGCTTCCTTGAGCTCGCCCAGCTCTTCATCCAATTTTTCGAACACATCTTCCGCCGCGTTCCAGTCGAATCCCACTTTGGCGGCCCTCCGGGCCAACTTCTGTGAACGTGACAGTGCGGGGAGGCTCCTGGGAATGCCGTCCAGCAGGGATTCTCTTGCCCGGACGACGTCTTCCGCCGCCTTGATGCGTGCCCAGGCGTCCACAACATCGTCCGCATCCCGGACTTGGGCGTTGCCGAACACATGGGGATGCCGACGCGTCATCTTTTGGGCCACGCGCTCCATGACTTCTTCGAGACTCGCTACACGGTCCTGCTCCAGCATATAGCCCACAAAAACCACTAGAAACAGAAGATCCCCAAGTTCGTCGGCCGTTTCCGACTTGTTGCCCGCGTTAAGGGCTTCAACGAATTCGTGGTATTCCTCGAGAATATATGGATGGAAAGATTGAGGGGTCTGTTTTCGATCCCATGGGCAGCCGTTTTCCGACCGCAAAGTAGTGATAAGGTCCACCAGCTTGTCGAAAGCGAGCGTATGGCCCGCCGTAACCCGAGACTCCATAATCAAGTCGAATTCCTTTCGTAAGCGTTCACCGCGATAGATGAGGAATTAACCACGAAGACACAAAGGCACAAAGAAATCAAAGGCTAATATTTTTCAGGCCTCTGCGGGGCCAAGCGCTCGCTTTCACTGACAGGCGGGCACGATCCGCGAGTCAATCGGTATTTGTCAATCATTTCAAATCTTCCTTCGTGCCTTCGTGGTTTGATTTTCCGGGGCCGGCAAGCCGGCGCGGTGAACGTTTATGAGAAAAGATCTTTGTGGACGATAGCCGCTCAACAGCCTCAACGGAGACCCTACAGCGACCTATGCAAATCCTATTGGATTCGGTCAATTACATCTACAATCAAGGAACGCCTCTGGAGGTCCACGCTCTGCTGGACGTGTGCCTTACCATTCAAGAAGGGACGGCGGTCGGCATCCTTGGAGGGACCGGTTCGGGCAAGACCACTCTCATCAAGCTTCTCAACGGCATGCTTTGTCCCACAAAGGGGCGGGTATCCGCGGACGGACGGCCCACCGTGGAGTACGGCGCGGAGTTGCGACGAAGGGTCGGGGTTGTGTTCCAAAGGCCCGAACGCCAACTGTTCGAAGAGACCGTGTACAAGGACGTGTCATTCGCGCTTAGGCGCTCCGATGGGATGTCCGAAGAAGACATAGGCCGCAGAGTTCGGGATGTCTGCTCTTTGCTCGGTCTCGATATGGATTCGATTGCCGACCGCCCTCCGTTATCCCTTTCCGACTCGGAAAAACGAAAGACGGCCATAGCCGGCATCTTGGTGAACGACCCGGAAGTCGTGGTTCTTGACGAACCGGCCGTGGGTTTGGACCCTCCGTCCGCGAGGGATCTGGTCGAGTTGCTTGCCGAACTGAAAACGACCCGAGGGAAGACGTTGGTCATTGTGTCCCACGACATGGACCGATTCCTACCTCTCCTTGACACCTTGGTCGTGTTGTGGAACGGTCGCGTGGAGGCGGTCGGAACGCCGGAAGAGGTGTGCGACCATCTCCACGGGAAAGCGGACCGCAAGGACTTGATCCCCAGGGTTGCAGCCTTGGCGCATGTTTTGCGTGAGGCGGGGTTCCGGGTCCCGAAGGACGAATTTCGGGTGCAGGAAATGGTGGAACATTTGGAACACCGGTCTTGGACTGAGGAAGACCGAAATCGCCTGTGGTCGCTGATCAGGCCTCTTCTGTCGTGGGACCCCGTTTGATGTTGCGGGCTCGACCCACGGTCGCGTCGAAAGCTTACTCTTTTCTCCATCCGCATCCGTCGCTTCGAATGCCGGCGTAAACACACGGTGCCTACGGGTAGATCATGATACAAGGAATACGGTTATTGATTGCGTTGTTCGTCCTGCATCCCTGCGTGGTTTTTGCGGAGACGCCCCGGGATTTACCCGCGCCCGACGTGATTCTACAGCGGGCCAAAGAAGCCTATGCACCAACTTGTTGTTTTCATGCGCGGTTTGATCAGGTTACGGTAAACGTGTCCATGGATTTTAGGGACAAGTTCCAAGGCATGATCTACGTTAGAAAACCGGATATGATCGCGCTCGAAGTTGAAACGCCGGAAAAACAAAAAGTCGTGCTCAAGGGCAAAGCGTACACCGTCTTTTTTCCGGATGAGGGCAGCGCTGCCCGGGGAGAAGTGCCGTCCGAATTGAATGTGGATCATTTCCTCGGTTTTTTCGCGAATATCGGAAACGTGGACCGCAACTTTTCGGTTGCGTATGCGGCAAAACCCTTCAGCGAGGAAGACGGACTTTATCTACTCGAACTGACGGACCCAAAGAACCCGCAAAGCACCTACCGAGTGGTTCTCGGAATAGATCCGGAAAAGTATACCATCAAACGTGCGGTCATTTTTGATGCCCTCGGCAATTACAATCGATTCGACCTGTTCGAGATTACGTTTGTTTCGTCTCTCCCCGAACACAGATTCAGCGTGGAATACGGGCACCAGGATGCGGTACGGGAAAAGGCGTCACCGGGGGCGGGAAGTGAAACCAAATAGATTATTCCATTTGGTTGGATTGGGTTGCCCCAAGAACAGAGTGGATTCCGAAAAGATCCTCCACGTTATGTCCCGCGCGGGCTGGCTCTATGCGGAAGACCCCACCGAAGCCGCTGTGATAATCATCAACACATGCGCATTTATCGAAGCGGCCGTGGAGGAATCGATCG
>JAZDOF010000019.1:0-2132 GCA_043799015.1 Pseudomonadota bacterium
GGTTAAGACCTTTTCCGATCCATCAGCCCGCAAGACCACTACGGCCTCATCATAGGGATTGACGATCCAGACAAGCCTACTGCCGCTCGTGAAATACTCGGCTGCCTTATCCTTCATCTCTTTGACCGTATTCGAGGGTGGGAGAATCTCCACGGCAAGGTCCGGCGCGCCCTTTAGAAAGCCGTCTGCGTCCTGTTCGAGTTCATTGAAGCGGTCCATGGAGATGAAGGAGACATCAGGACACCTGAGATTACCATTCCTCATCCAGCAGCCTAGACTGGAACCTGCGACATAGCCAGGTCTCCCTCGTTTTGCGGCGCGCCTAAGCTCCTCGATAAGAACACCACCGATGACCTCATGTTGCAATCCGGCAGCAGGCGTCACAATAAGATCTCCTTCAACGAGTTCGTACTTCTTCCCTACGTCGGGAAGAGACATCAACTCGGCTTCAGTCCAGACTTTCTCTTCGGTTGAGAGTTGTGGTTCCATGGAGACCCTCCTTTTCGGCTTGTCTACAGTCTACCCCGTCTCTGGTACGGATTCCAGATCAGCGGTCATCTTCAGCCTAAGTGTTTTATGGCGTAAATACGGTCGCACATTCTGCTCCTGTTACCGAGTCTGAGAACTGGAACCAGAGCGTTCCGGGCACGGAGGCCCGGGCTACGAAGGACCGTCATGAAGCTCAGTCTGGAAGACGACCGGCAGGATGCCGGTCCCACTGAAGAAGGCGTCCCTTGTCATCTTCGTGGGACGGGCCTCCGTGCCCGTCATCTTCAAGGGTGGGCGTCCCTGCCCGCCGTCTCCCCGGCGCGCAGGCCGGGGTCTGGGAAAAAAAGACTGGTGCCAGGCCTACGCCGGGAAGACGATTCCGAATTTTGCGAGATCGCATGGCGGCACTCGCAAAATCGCATCATGTCCCCGATTGCAGGCGGCCCCCACGGCCATACCACTAAACCGAGAAACCCGAGGGATTGGGCCTATTGGGCGACAGACCCTCAAATCCGAGCACTTGGCTCCCCATCTCAGTTGGCGGGGTGCGGCTCTCCGTAATTGGTTCCCATTTCGGCCCCGAGCTCCGCCAGGTTTGCATTGACTTCACCGAGGGCCCGGATCCGGTCGATTTCCTCCATCAGCGAGCTTGCCTCGGCTTGGAGCAACGCGAGTTTCGTAATATCATCCTTCCCTGCTCTCAACTTGGCCTTTTCCAATACCTTTCCGGATATCTTTGCCGAAGCCTCCGCGTTGTCAAGTTCCCCGACGGATCGATGGTATCGCAGCGCGGCTTCCCTCACCTGAGAGGTCAGTCCCAGTGCCACGGCACTCACTTCACGTTCCGCTTTTGCCGAATTGGCCTCGGCCGCTTTGGATTCGTCCAGGTTTGTGAGCCAATCGGTGAGGTCGAATGTTGCACGCACGCCGACTTCCTTCCAGTCTTTGTTGTAGAGAAACTTGTCCTTGTCGCGGGTGTATTTCCAGTAGCCTGAAAACTTCGGGAAGTACTTGATGATTGTCCTGTGCACATCGTTTATGGAGTTGAGATGGTTCAGGCCTGCCTCGTACGATTCGGGCCTGTTCCTGACCGCGGTCATCTCCAGCTGAGGTGCGCCGGCATTGAACTTTGGGGTGGGCAGATCACCGGTCACGACAAAGCCGCTCGTTGCATGGTAATCAGGGGACAATTGCATGGCTGTGGCAAGAATGTTCCGCTGCCTTTCAAAACCGTCTTGGCCGGCGAGGAGTTTCCCGGCCGACCTCAAGAATCCTTGATTGGCCATTTGATAATCCTCGACGGATTTCATGTTCCTCTCGTAAAGATGTTCCGTTTCCTTGAGAACCTTGCCCTGTAAGGCCTTGAGCCGTACGGCCATGGGCAACAGCTTCTGGAACGCCAAGAGGCGAAAAAAGGCGGATTCGACCGTGCCGATCAGTTTCTGCGCCACCCGCACCCTTTGATAGTGCGCCCGGTACCCGTCGTTCCCTCCGCTCTTCCACAGGTAGTATGCCAACGCCGCATCCGTTGGGCTCCATCTGAGTTCCAGGTTGTAGCGCCATGTGCTTCTCTCGTGCCCTACGGAAAAATTGGTGACCCCGGTCGATCCGATCCCCCCCGCCGGCCCCGGCGTGCGTCCCTC
>JAZDOF010000023.1:0-8158 GCA_043799015.1 Pseudomonadota bacterium
CGGGCGGTTTCCGGGATCCAGCCCATCCGGTCGGGATCAATCCGTTTCGAAGGCCGCCTCCTCCGCAAGGTGCCGGCGCATGAGATACAGCGTATGGGCTTGGTTCACATCCCTGAAGGCCGAAGGATTTTTGCGAATCTAACGGTGAGGGAGAACCTCATGATGGGGGCCTACAACAATCGTAACAAAAATGAAATGGCCTCGATGATGGATGATATCTTCGGGACCTTTCCGGTTTTACTCGCCCGTGCCGAGCAACTGGGCGGTACGTTGTCCGGCGGGGAACGACAGATGCTGGCGATCGGTCGAGCCTTGATGTCCAAACCGCGGCTGTTGATCATGGACGAGCCTTCCCTGGGCTTAGCCCCCATGATGGTAAAAGAAGTATTCAATATCATCGAACAGATCCACCGAAACGGGGTCTCAATATTCTTGATAGAGCAGAATGCCAACGCCGCGTTGAAGGTGGCCCATCACGCATATTTGCTCGAAACGGGACGGATCGTTCTCCAAGGGACGGGCACGGAACTCCTGAACAATCCAAAGATCAGAGAGGCGTATTTGGGACAGACGGCCGATCAACGCGTAGCCCCATAGTCTCGCTTCTCCGCCGCGTCCCCAGCTTCCGATGCCGATACGGGACGTCTATAGTATTGTACGGCGCTCTGAATAATAACAGCGAGGTGAAGGTAAAGCTTTTGAAAGAACTGCTTCGGTTGATGCGGCCTAGTCAGTGGATAAAGAACGGGTTCGTCTTCATGCCGCTGGTATTTAGCGTGAGATTGTGGGTGGTCGAGGATGTTTTCAAGGTTACGGCCATCTGCCTTTCATTCTGCCTGGCTTCGGCCGCTACATATATCCTCAACGATTATGTGGACATGGAACGTGACAGAGCCCACCCGACCAAGCGTCGGAGACCGTTGGCGGCCGGTACCGTAACTCCCGGTTCTGCATTGACGGTCATGGTACTTGCGGCGGCGGCCGCGTTTCTCATCGCATATCTCATCGGCGCGCCGTTGGTATGCCACGGGTTCCTTCTTTCGTATCTGGCTCTACAGTTGGCTTACTCCTTCAAACTCAAGAACATCGTGATCCTTGACGTGCTGTCGATTTCCACGGGGTTTCTTCTAAGAGTGCTGGGCGGCGCCACGATTATCGGGGTCCACGTGTCCAGTTGGTTGATCCTATGTACCTTTTCCCTCGCCATACTACTGGCTTTGGGAAAGAGAAGGAACGAGATACTGGTGCTTACCGAGGAAGCGATAGCCCATCGCCCCGTTTTGGAAAACTACAATGTGGGTCTCCTGGATCAGTTGCTTCAAGTGGTCACCACATCCACGTTCGTGTTTTATTGCCTGTACTCGGTAACGGGAAACCCGGCAATGGGAATTGAATCCGAACGAATGATGTTCACCATACCCCTTGTAACTTATGGAATTTTCAGGTATATGTATCTTGTGTACCACCTGGACTCGGGCGGTTCGCCTACGGACATGCTGCTCAACGACCCTCCCCTCCTGTCCTGTACCATACTATGGCTCGCGGCTTGCGTGCTGATTATCTACGTCAGGTCAGGGGTCTAGGTCCGATCCCACGGCGCGCCGGAGACCGATGGGGGCAACGCGGCGCGGTAAGGAGCATCAATGCTGAAAACCTTCGGATTCGTTTTGTGGTTCTGTCTGATGGCTGCAACAGGGGTGGTGCTCGGGTGTTTCGTTCACGCGCAGCGCGTGAACCAGACTACCCTTATGAGCGGGGTCGCCTTCGTGCGGGAACTGCCATACGGCGAGTGGATAGTAGGGCACACCGAGACGGCCGTATTCTCATACCAGGAAAAGAAAAACCTGGAACAGTTCATGGAAAAACACGGTGGCAAGATACAAATAGACCCGGAGGTGCTCAAGCGGCATCAGGACTTGTACGGCGGAGGGGACGGCGAAAGGCAATAGAAAAATAGTTTAGAAAAATTTAGCTGTTAACCCATAAACTAAAACCAAAACTTGACACTAATGCCTCGGGGTGCTACCCGAACTCACCATGCCTGTTTGAACAGGAAGTGGATCGGCCTTGTCCCTGGAACGGCCGGACAGGCCTACCCTGGAAGCCGCAGGGAGCAGCTATGAAACTTGATAAGTCCACCCCCGAAACCGACCTGTCAAGCATCCCCGGTGAGTTCAGAGAAAACTACCGTTTCCTCTGCGAGTTGATAAACTGTGAACACCGGAACAGCACCTTCGTCAAGCTCATGGAACGGTTGACGACGAACGACCTGGTCCGGCTCAGGGGTACACTAAACCGTAGGCAATCAAAAATTCTCAAGGATTTTCTCCATGCCTCGGACGACAACGACTTCGAACCCCTCTTTCCTCCCGTGCCTGCCGAACTGGAGGCTTCAATCAAGATACGCAGGAAGTCGACCTGGCTCCCTTGGGAAGCGGAAGCGATTCAGAAGATCGAGCTTTGGCGACAAGACATGGCCTGCATAGAGGGCCAGGTCAAGATAGCCGGCCGTCTTCCTTCCACAAGACGGACTTCTCCTGCGTTCAAATCCGAAAACCACATCGAAGGGGCGACTCAAACGACGCGCCGAAAAGGCCCACGACCTCTCGACTAAAATCCATTCCCATTCCAGCCCGAAAATGTGCCCGTCGGAAATTGGGCACTCCCGGAAACGCAGCGACGAAGCAAAATCCCGCGAAATAGCCTCGATACCGGCATCCCCGCGAAAGCGGGGATCCATCTTTGGTTTTGAACGACCCAGGGTCCCCACTTTCGCGGGGACGACGTTCGACAAGTCTATGGCGGTTGCCGAAACTAAGGTCCGTTTGAGGGCTCGAACATCGTCTTGTAGTGTCACGCCTTGAGGCGGCAATCGTTCAGCACGATGGATGAAGCGTGTACGGCAAAGACACAAGGGTACGGACAAATCAAGGGTTCGCCGTCTTCCTTGAAACCGTTCTCTGCGATGCTGCCGGTTCGGAGGTCTGGGCTTAAAGAAGGCGGGGTACTCCGTCGATCCCCATACTCCCTCACGGCCTGCGCTCATTCCGAAGATACTCCACGAACTCCGAAGTTATGTTACTCCGTTCCTTAATCAATTCGACCACAAGGTCCCCGATCAGGTAATAGCTTTGGTTTGCGGCTGATTGTTTGCTCTTCAGGATCTCATACCCGTCCCCTCCGGCCAGGAGGAAATCGCTCACGGCGATGGAGTATTTGTCCTTGGGGTTGAACGACTTGGCACCCACCTTGTTGACCGCCACATGCCCGTTCTCATCCTGAAGTTCAAGGCCGTAGGTCTGGAGCTTTCCGCCGCTTCCGAGCGGGAGTTCCTCGCTCCGCCTCATGACCGACGTGAGTTCCTCACCGGTTAGCTCCACCGTTGCCAGGCTGTTGGGAAAGGGGAACACGGTATACATGTCCCCCAAAGTGATATTTCCTTTGTTGAGACCGGCCCGGATGGAACCGCCGTTTATGATGGCCGCGTCAGCGCGGGCCCTCTTGAGCATGGCAAACGTCACAAGGCGCCCGAGGTCGCAATTGCGGCCTGATCGCACGGCCTGGTGTCCTCCTTCAAGATAGACGTCCGTACGGCCTATAACGTCTCGAAGATGCGGGCCCGCTTTTTCTTCATATTCCTTTATCTTGGCCGCGACCTGCGGGTGCTCCGGTATGTCCGGAACGAGCCTCATCAACACGCCCCGATGGGATACGACCAGTCCGTCCTTCACCTCCAGGTCCAATCGGCCCAGGTGTTGGGAATAGGCCCCTGCCTGGGCTATGATCGTCTTTCCCACTTTGGCCGGTTCCTCCAGCGCTGTGTGGGAATGGCCTCCCACAATGACGTCGATGATGGGGCACGCCTTTGCGAGTTCCAGATCCTCCTTAACCCCGAGATGAGTCAAGGCTACCACCAGGTCCCGCTCGCCATAGCCCCGCAGTGTGTGTTCGGCCGCAACGGCCGGTTCCTTGAAGGTCAAACCCGTGACGTTGCGCGGATAGGTGGACGTGGGAGCGTTGGGCGTAGTCAGGCCGAATACCACAAGTCTCAGGCCGGCGTCCGGATACTCCTTCACCAGCTTGGTATCGAAGACGGGGGCTCCGGATTCGTTGGTAATGTTGGCGCTCAAGAATGGAAACGAGGCAGCCGGTCTAAGCTTTTGGGAAAGGTGCCCATAGCCGTTATCGAATTCATGATTCCCTATTGCCATAGCCTGGAAGCCCATACGATTCATGAGCGCCACGCTTTCTTCACCTTTGAAGATCACGGACAGCGGGGTCCCGGTTAAGATGTCTCCGGCATGCAGCACGAGCGTCTCCCGGCCTTTGGCCCGATTCTCCGCGACGATGGACTCGATGAGCGTCGCAGCCCGAGCGAATCCGCCTACGAGGATATCGGAGCCGCGCGCCTTTTCGGGCGAATAGTGGCCGTGAGTATCGTTCATGTGGAGTATTGTGATTCCGAACGACGTGCCGGCATCGGCGGGTTCGGCCGGAACGCATGCTAATACTATGATGAACACGATGGTCGCGATGTTGGACAAATGCCGCCATTCCATTTTCAGTCCCCTATCGGCCGGACTCACCGGCGTAAACACTTCCTGCATCAATCCTTGCGAGTCAATTCCGCAGACGGGGCCTTGTCCGACATCACTTGGTCGGGTTCCGACGATGCCCTTTTTCGGCCTTTGACAAATCCCAGATAAAGCCTGGCGACCACAATCACGCTGACCGCACCCAGGACCTCGGCAATAATCAAGCCGGTCTTTGAAAGCACAATGTACGGTAATAGAACGGAATCGGTAAACACCAGTTCCGCGGCAACCTTACCCAATACCGCCGCTCCTCCGTAGATTATGATGGGGTACTTGGACATGAGTCTTGCCAGGAGGGAACTCGCGCACACAACCAGAGGGATGCTAAGTATCAATCCGAACACCAAGAGACTCAGACTGCCTTTGGAGGCTCCCGCCAAAGCGAGGATGTTGTCCGTTGACATGGTGATGTCGGCCACGACGATTATCCACAGCGCCTCCCACATTGACCCGGCCTCTTTGCCGCTTTCCTCGGAATCCGAGTCCCCCAGAAGCAGCTTGATGGCTATCCAGTAGATGAGAAGACCGCCGATGAATTTCACATACGGCATCGTCAACAATTGTGCGGCAAAAAAGGTCAGCACAATCCGCAGCACCACGGCAAAGCCCGCGCCCAGCGCGATGCCGGCCGCACGTTGTTTGGCGGGCAGCTTCTGAACGGCCATGGCGATGACGACCGCGTTGTCGCCCGCCAAGACGAGGTCGATTAGGATGATGGAGAAAACCGCTGCGGCAAACTCCCAGGTGAAGGCAGGCGCTGCAAGGGCCGACATGTCCATCTGACGTTCCCTCCTAAACTTGACTTACGATGACACGCCCAAACGATCGGAAGGTCCGGCCGTCCCCGACGGAGCCGACAACCGGCAGGGCCGACCCGCCCTCGGTTCTCGGGTGTCCGGGGCATGAAGCGGCCTGGAATACGGCTTGGAAGCGTTCCCCTCACCGATTCGACGCCGAATCATCCGGTGACCGGCATACACATGCCGAGATGGGGTTCATACTTGGATCGTACTGTACAGGAAAATGGGTAAGTTTTCCATCCTGTCAAGTATCGGCAGGTTGCAGCGCCGTGGCGCAGGCTTTCTAGCCTGCGAATTTTCTTAGTGCGATCTCGGCAGGCTGAAAAGCCTGCCCCACAAGAGTGAATGGCTGGGCCGTCGCGAAGAAATTTCTTGACAGGAGGGGCGGTCCCGTGTAGCATCGAGAATGATTACTATTCGCATTAAGGAAAACCCGTGGAGCCGCATAGGCATCTAAAAATGACCAAGCAGCGTCGCGTGATCCTGGAAGAGATCATGAAAGTGCAGACCCATCCCACAGCGGACGACGTATTCCGCATGGTCAGGAAACGACTGCCCAACATCAGTCTGGGCACGGTTTATCGAAATCTTGAGTTCCTTGCCGAACATGATATGATTCAGTCACTCGAATATTCCAGCGCGCAAAAACGTTTCGACGGCATCACGGACAACCACTACCATGTCCGTTGCAAGGTTTGCGGGTCTGTCGCGGATGTACCGATGGAGCCCATCTCCGGAATCGAACAAACCGCCGCGGGGTCCAGCGAGTACGAGATCGTAACCCATAGATTGGAGTTCATAGGGGTGTGTCCCGGGTGCAGGCGCAGGAGTGCGGATGGGTGTGCGAAAATGACGCCCTAAACCGGGATCGACAAGCGATCAGCCTGTTGGGGCTCATTAACGGCAGCAACTGAGGGCGTTTCAAGAGTCCCGGAACTTCTTAAGCCGTAAAGGGAGCAAAGCTTCGGCCGAGCGCAGAGGGAGGCTCTATACCCGGAAATCGTTTTCGCAAATACGATGACGCCTTCTTCGCGTCCCTTTCAGTAGGACCGGCCTCCGGACCGGGCCCTTACCTCCGGCCGGGCACGTCTTATATTCGGCCCGTGTGGTGCAGACGTATTCTTTGTTGACATTAAGATAAATTAAAAGGAGATTATCATGGCGCGTATTAAAGGATCGAACACCGAGAAGAACCTTCTGGGAGCTTTCGCGGGTGAATCTCAAGCCAGGAACCGGTACACCTATTTCGCCGGGCAGGCCAGAAAAGACGGCTTCATACAGATAGCCCAAATATTTGAGGAAACGGCGAATCAGGAAAAGGAGCATGCCAAACGCTTTTTCCAGCAACTGGAAGGCGGCGAGGTAATGATTCAGGCGGCATTTCCTGCGGGGATTATCGGGCCCACAGTGGAGAACCTGAGGGCCGCCGCGGCCGGTGAGCACTTCGAGTGGAGCGAACTCTATCCGGGCTTTGCCAAGATAGCACGTGGAGAGGGTTTCGAAGCCGCTGCGGTGATATGGGACGCGATAAGCACGGCCGAGAAACAACATGAAAAACGCTATGCCGACCTTCTCGGAAACCTTGAGGCGGATCGCGTATTCAAACGTGACAAACCGGTAGTCTGGCGATGCATCAATTGCGGGTATCTGCACGAAGGGCCGGCCGCTCCCGCATCCTGTCCCGCGTGTGCTCATCCGCAAAGTTACTATGAGATACTGGGCGAAAACTGGTAGACGTGCAGGATACGCCCGCACGGTTTACGGTCTTACATCAACCAACTTAAGATTCGGAAAGGGAGGATACTGCTCATGACGGAAAAGCTCCAGATTTTCAAGTGTGAAATCTGCGGAAACATTGTTGAGATGATTCACGAAGGCGCTGGAGAGTTGGTTTGCTGCGGTAAGCCCATGAAGCTTTTTGTTGAGAATACGGTGGACGCCGCGAAGGAAAAACACGTTCCGGTAAAGGAAGCGGCCGCGGGCGGACTGAAGGTTAAGGTGGGGAGCGTGGCCCACCCCATGGAAGAGAAGCACTACATTGAATGGATTGAGATCATTGCGGACGGAAAGGCGTATCGTCAATTCCTGAAGCCCGGCGAAGCGCCCGAGGCTTTCTTCCCCGTTGAAGGGGAAGTCGCGGCGCGGGAATACTGTAATCTGCACGGCCTTTGGAAGGCGTAGTACAAACCCAACTCAAGGGCCGCCCGAGATGCCGGGCGACCCTTACCCCAACCTAGGGATTTCCGCCTCAGCCCTCGGGTCGACCGACATGGACGGCCCCGTAGTGGAAGAGGTATTTCCCGTTGTCATTTACCGGTGAAAAATATGGCTCGACCTGAAGATATGTGGCAATGTCAGACCGTAAATTGCGGATACATATATAATCCGGACAAAGGGGACAAAAAGGGTAAGATCCCCAAGGGAACCATGTTCCCGGACCTTCCCGACGACTGGAAGTGCCCCATATGCGGTGCCACGAGGAAAATGTTCCGGCCTTTGGCCGGCGGGGCGGCGTAATCGATTGCTGAGTGGTTCATTTGCATGAATGAAGTTACGACAGGAGCCGTAGCACGATTCACGTAGGGGCGGGGTTTATCCCCGCCCGTCGGCCGGACACCCAAGGAGCGGGCGGGGGTAAACCCCGCCCCAGATACTTTTCGACTTCGCGCAGTGAAGGACTTTAACCGCCCGGCCCGGCTGCTTCGGAGGAGGGTGACTCATGACGATGTGTCGAGTATTACTTGTGTCGGCCTTGGCAATATG
>JAZDOF010000282.1:0-2819 GCA_043799015.1 Pseudomonadota bacterium
TCGCCGTAAACGTGGTTCACGTACCTGCCCGGGTTGTCTCTGATTTTCTTGTGCGCCAAGTCTATAAGTTCGGTCCTCTTGCCGAACGTCATGGTCTCAACCGGGCATACTCCCACACAGGCCGGCACGACGCCTTCCTTGGTTATTCTGTCGAAGCAGAAGGTGCATTTGGTGACCTCGGGGGTCAACGGGTCGTAGTACTGGTAAGCCGGAATGTCGAACGGACACGCGGCCATGCAATAACGACACCCGACACAAAGAGAAGCGTCATAGGTAACCGCCCCTACCGGTCGTTTGGTGAACGCCTTGACGAAGCAGGAGGAGGCGCATCCGGGCTCATAGCAGTGCATGCACTGCTTCTTCACGGAAATGGGCCTCGATGGGTCCTTGGGATTATCGAATCGGTTTACTACCGTATAGGTATCCGCATGGGTTCGTCTGATCGTGTCGAATACCGCTTGGTTCTTTTCGTATTCCCCAAGCGATTCTTGATTGGGCAGTTTGTTCCATTCCTTGCAGGCCCATTCGCACCGTCTGCACCCGATGCAAACCGTTGTGTCCACCAAGACTCCGAATTGATTGGGATAACCCGGAAGTCCGGCAAGGTCCGCGGCCGCGGACTTACCCGCATCAAGGGCGGCGACAAGTCCCGCGCCGGCAAGAGTTTTTAGAAAGGTCCGTCTATCGCCGGGCATAGTTAAGCCTCCTGTTTCCTCGTTTGACCGGCTTCGGCCGCTTTAGTCCTTCTCTCTGTACGTCAGGAACCTCCAAAAGGAGATGAACAAAAAGAGGTATATGATCACGACCAGGTATTCCATGCCTTTGGTCAAGATAAAGAATTCATGCAATATGTTCGGCATCGTCGTTTCCTCCTTTAAGCCTGATGTTCGGCTCGTCACTGGGGTGCCGCCGGACTCGGAATTATGCCCACCGTCCGGGCGCCCTCTTTCGCCGGATGACACTTGACGCATTCAAGCGCCTTGGGCTTCTGATCCATGCTCTCGTGACATCCTATGCACTGGCGGTGATACGCGGACATTAGTCCGGGTTTTCCCAATGCCGCGGGATCGAAGGAACGGCCGTGGCAGGTAACGCATTGAGGCACTCTTACCACTGCCTGGTGAAGGTCGCTTCTGTGATGGCATCCGGCGCAGAGAGTCTGATCCGTTGCCGAATGGGATCGTGCGGCCAATGTGCTTGCATTGGATATGGAGATGAGCTTGTTCACTATCTTCAGATGAGGAAACTCAGCCGGTTTGAACTCTTTTTCCAAACCCTTGACCTGAACCTTCTCCGGCACCTTCTCCTTGTCCTGGATCAACGGCATTGCCTTGACTTCGATGGGTCGGCCTTCCGACGGTCCCCGATGACATACGGCGCAGGATGCCTTGGACGCTTGATCAGGTAGCCATTGATGGCAGCCCGCACATTTTCGATCGGCTTTTGCCTTTTCATGGCATCCGACGCAGGACTGTTTGGCCCCGGGTTTGTGAAACGCCCGTTCATAGGAGATGCCGCCGCCCTTCTTGGGATCCCCGGAAGGGGTGTGGCAGGTGGAACACTTCTCCAGAGAATAGTGGTGGCAGGTGTTGCAGAATTGCCCTCGACCCTCATGGGCCTTGTGGTCGAACGGCACCGCCTTCATCCTCACGGCCGCCGCGGCCTTTGCTCCCGCCTGCGGGACATTGGGAGCTCCCGGTTCAACCGAGGGCCAAGACAGATCCATATAATCCTTTTGTCCGCGAACCAATCGAGGCACCTTTAGTATTTCATCCGGTTTGAGGTCCTTTTGATCTCCGTGACATCCCCGGCACTCAAATGGGGGCGCCGCATCGGAGGCCTTCAAGCCGGGAGGCGATCCACCTCCGGGCACCGGAGTTGTTCCTTGTGCTTCCCGATATTTCATGTGGCAGCCGATGCATGCTGCATGGGCGGCTTTGTTCATGGCTCTGGAGTTCTTGTCGTCCTTGTTCTTGTGGCAGGCCCTACAGGAATTTTCCGTATCTTTCTTGTACACGAGGCGCTTTTTGCCCTCATCGAATGTGTGGTGGCAAACTCCGCACGTCTTTGTTTCAGGGGTAATCTCACCCTGGACCTCCACCTGTCCGGCTACGTTCCACCCTTCCAAGGACTTGAGTTTCCCCAGCGCGGTCACGTGCTTGGAGTGTCGTGCGTAGTTGAAGATGGGGTCCTTTGCCCATGACGCCCGCTTGACCTGAGCTCTCTTCGCATGGCATTTGCCGCACAAACCGATTTCAGGCCCGCTTTTGCGACCCTCGGATATCATGTCGCGATGACAGCTCACGCATTGCTTGTGATATCCGTACATGATCGACGTCTTATCGGCCTGATCCAAGAGTTGCTTGGGAAACCGAAAAACCTTGATGTCGGATTTGATCAGGCGGCTGTCCGTATCTTTAAGCATGTGGCAAACGCCGCAGTCGTCGAGTTTGCCTTGTTTCAGGGCCGTAGTGTGGAGGCTGTGATCGAATACGGCCGGAGGACGTTCAAGGACCGCGCTTGATCCTGTGTGTGCAATGACGATCGAAGCTCCGTTTCCTTGAACAAGGTTGTGATCGGCCCCGTCCTCGGAGCGGATCAATGTGGTCCAACCGAACAATGAAACGAATCCCAGACCGCTCAGAATCAAGAAAACCTTTATGTTGAGCTTGTTCATGAATCGACCCCTTTAACGCTTCATCCGTTCCCGAAAGGCGCGTCTTATTCGGCCTTAAGTTCGTCCGGGATTTCCATTACCTGCATGAGTATTTCGCTGAAAAATTTTACATGCATGCCCAGCTTGTACCCGCTTATGATGT